>DATHQS010000071.1:0-7944 GCA_035482455.1 Candidatus Acidiferrales bacterium
ATGCACTTCCACCAGATGTAAGCGCTCATGTTGCCCGTGTTGAGGCAGTCGTGGATCTGCCCGGCGCTGACGATGGCCGCGTCAATGGTCTGGTCATTCACCAGATACTCGGTCATCCAAGTCGGCTTGCCGTGGTTGTGCGCATTGGGATAGTCCGCGATTGTCCCTCCGTAAAGGTGTCCGCCGACGACGCTGATGTTCGTGACGGCGACCGGGTCGGAGAGCGCCGCATCGGAAAGCGTCTGATCGTAGTGGAAAGATTCCGGCATCATTACCGGGGCGTTGGTGATCGCCGCGGCGTTGGTGCGGAAGAAGGACAGAAACTGGCCGGAATTCCAGATGCAGGATTCGTACGTGGCCAGAAAATCCGGCTCGTTTTGGATCGAAACGGCGGCCAGTTGCACGCCGTTGGCCTTCATGTAGCCGGCAAAGTTGTTCAGGTAACTGGCATAATTCGCATACTGGTTCGTCGCCAGCGCACCGCCCACGATGTTGCTGTTGGTTTTCATCGTGGCGGGCGGCGTCCACGGCGTCGCCAACACCCTCGCCCCGCGCGCAACGGCTTTCTGCGCATCGGCCAGCGCCGCCGTCCAGTTCGTCGTCGGGTCGATGCGGACGCGCAACAATGTGAGACCAAGCTGGCTGGCGGTGTTCGTTTTGAAAAGTGTGTCCATGTTGGCGGAGGTCATCGGATCAAGGCCGGCATCCAAAAACACGACACCGCCGCCAAAGCCATCGATGCGCTGGAGCAGGTTCGTCCAATTGATACCGCACGTGCCCGCCGATGGCGGGGTTCCGTCAATCCCAGCGTCGAGATTGGAAACGGTGTAGCTAAAACTGTTCAGTCCGAAAGCAAACGCATCCATGTCCAGCCCAGTTTCCCGCGCGCCGATCTGGAAGGTTTGCGTCAAATTTGTGGTGGTCACCATGAACGCCGGTCCCGGCGCAAACAACGACAGGTTGATCCATTTCCAGACGCCGGCCCCGAGCGTGCCCCCGCCGGTCACGACGTTTGTGCTGTTGGTGAAGCCCACGCCGGCCAAGCCGTTGACCAAGATCCAGTCTGAACTGTTTGTGAGACTCTTCACCCCGAATCCATTGCCATAAAACATGCTGTCGTCATTGAATCCGCCCGGACCAACCCGCACATGCGCATAAAGCTGGTAAGTGCCCGCCGCCGGAAACGTCACCGTGTACGTGGCCACGCGCGCGGCGTTGGTGGGATAGTTGCCCGCGAAGTCCGTGGTGATCGTGATGTACGCCGGACTGGTGCTGTTGCTCACGGCAAAATCAGAACCCAGCACGCCGGACTCGGCCTCAAATTTCACCAGCGAAACGGGTGGAGAATCCGCCCACGCAATGAAGTGCGCAGCCAAAACCACCGTCAGGACTACCCAATGCAGGCAACGCCCAACCGTCTTCACCCCCGGAAGACGCGGCTCGTATGCTGCTGGCCGGTTTGGGTTCATCACGGTTTTCCAAATACTTGTCTACCAAGGCTTGGCCTCATCCGTCACGCCCGGCCAGTCGTCGGTGCGAAACGGAGCCGCCGGCAGGCCCGCGCCGTTATACAACGTCGCTTCCGGATTCGCTTGCCAGGCATACCGCGCCGCGACCGGCGCGGTCACCTGTGGCGATGAGACTATGACGGAATCGCCGTCGATCTTTGCATCGGCCCAATGCCACTGCCAGTCTTTGCCAGCCACGGAAAATTCCCCAAGCCTCTCTCCTTTCACCACCAGCCCTCCGTCAATGTTTTTGAACCGCAACTTCAACCCGTCCGGCACGGCCGTTGACGAAACATACTCCGGGCCCGCCCAGGCGACCTTTCGACCATACGCATTGGCCAGCGCGCACAAGGCCAACCGCTCGCCCACCATCTGCTTGTCCTTTGGATGGATGCTGTCTGCCTCGCCCGTGTCCACCGTCACCGTCAGGCCGGCGTTCTTCACCGTGTGGCCCGTCAGCGCCTGCGCCTCCCGCAGCTCCGCCCAGCCATCCGCGCCCGGCTGGCTACGATGCCCCATGAACCGCGGCAGGCCCACGATGTAAAATGGAAAATCGCCCTGTTGAAAAACCTTCCGCCAGTCCCCGATCAGCGCCGGCAACAATGTCCGGTATTGATGCGCCCGCTGGAAATTGGCCTCCCCCTGATACCAGATCACACCGCGGATCGACAGTGGAGCGACCGGCTCGATCATGCCTTCGAACAGCACCGCCGGCATGGTCGGATAATTCTCATACGTCAGCGGCAGCGAATGCGGCGGACGGCAATCCGCGCTCAACGCCCCTTTCCATTCCCCGCCAAGCGGGATTTTAGTCTGGTCGCCAAGGGTCAGGTTCAGATCTTCCGCCTTCGACATGAAACCTCCGGTCGCCCGGTTTTTGAATATGCGCACCGCGATCATGTTTTTCCCCGGCTTGAGCACGCCGTCGTTCACCGGATACGCCCGCGGATTCTCCACCCAGGAACTCGCGCCAGCCCACTGGCCGTTCAGGTACGCCGTATCCATCTTTTCCACAACTCCCAGGTGCAGCACCGCTTTCCCGGCGGGCAACGGGTCCGGCAACGTAAACTCCTTGCGGAACCAGCAAATGCCGGGGACGTCGGCCAGGCCGAGTTCGGAAAATCCACCCGGGATTTGCACGGGCTTCCAACTTGAATCGTCCAAGTCTGCCTCCGACCAGTGATTGCTTTGTCCGGCATCAAACTCATCCAACCAGTGCATGAGAAAACTGCCGTATTCCGGTCCGCCTTTGGCGTGCAACCGGGCGATTTCGTCCAGCGGCACGTCAAAATCCTTCAAGGCGCGGAGCGATGATGGGCTCATCCAGCTCTCCGCCGGCGTGCCGCCGAGGCAATCCACCACCAAGCCGACCGGCACATGGGTCTCCTCTTGGATTCTCCGCGCAAAAAAATACGCCACGGCGGAAACCCCGCCATTTTCACCGGCAGTCACCGGGGAGCAGATCTTCCACGAACCCGTCACCACTTTCGCAGGGGCGTAGGCCACATGCGACGGCACTTTGAAAATGCGGATTTCCGGATGATTCGCCGCCTTGATCTCCTCCTCGCCGTTCTGCACCCGGCTCAGGCCCAGCTCCATGTTGGATTGACCGCCGCACAGCCAGACATCGCCCACCAAAACCTCATGCAAACTGACGCTTTGCGCCGCGCCGGAAATCTTCACTGTGTACGGACCGCCGGGCGCAGGGGCACCCAATTCCGCCTGCCACCGGCCGTCCGCACCGCAAACGGCGGCAGCCGTTTTGCCAACCAGTTCCACGCCGACCTTTTCGCCGGGCCTGCCCCAGCCCCAAAAGCGAATCGGCTTTCCACGTTGCAATACCATGTCGTCCCCGAACATCGGGCTGACCAACGGGAGCGATGGATTTTCCGCCGCGTTGATGGCTGAGGCTGCCATCAAGGCACACAGCACGGTACTTGAAATCAGGTGGCGCATGACCAGGGTTGGATCAGTTTTCGAATTTCCTTAACGATGGGGTTGCAACAAGTCGGGCTGGGCCGGTTTTGACCTTCGCTCACTTTAGTGACGGCAATGCACCCAGCAATGCAGCGTCAAAATCCGACGTATCTTGATACCAATAAGCATCAATGTTAACCCCAAGGGCGCTGGGATAGCTGTTAAATTTATACATGTCGCCGAACTTGCACCAGTTTGCTGAGCCATCGGCAAACACCTCATTGCCACCCGCAGGACTAACCTTGAGGGGATGCGGCGGAATGCTGCCGTATTCGAATAGCCACATGGTGTTCCCCGGTGTCTTCGCAACTGCACCAGCCCACTGGGCTCCGGCCTTGAAATTGGCATCAGCAGCCAACGCCCAAGAAGACTTGGCGGTCGCCAGCTTCACCGGACTGTAAGCTTTCGTAGACGGGGAAGCGTTGGCCCAAGCTGACACTCCGCCAAAGTAAGCGTAACCGATATACGTCTGGGATAACGAACCAAAACCTGTCCCGGCACTCGACGGGAGCCCGGGAGCTGGCAGCCCCACACGGTCGGGGCAGTTCCAAATCAAGGTGTTACCCGCCTTGATCTTAAGGTATGAACCTATGGCACCCACTACTCCCGTTCCGAGTGTTGAATCTCCGTCGATGGCATTTGCCACAAAGGCGGTGGGCGAGACCCCATTATTGTTCACTGGCGCAACCTTGTCCTGATAATCTCCGGCATAAAGGGTTGCGCCGAGGCCGATCTGTCTTAAGTTGTTTAAACATTGGATGCGTCTGGCCTTCTCTTTGGCCGCGGCCAAAGCCGGCAAAAGCATGGCCGCCAGAATGGCGATAATCGCAATCACCACTAGCAGTTCAATCAGGGTAAAAGCTGCGCGACTTAGTTTCGATTTGTTTCTCATTACTTGTGTACGCACTTAAAATGGCTCCCGCAAACATCGCACCGGTGCCGGCGGATTACTTCTGGGTTCAGTAAAAATTATAATAATTTCCGTAATAACGCATTTGGATTTGCGGCGCATTATGCTGCTCCACGTGCCCGTCACCAAACAGGAGGTTGATGGATTTCACATGGTTGTTGAAGGGATGGCCGTTCCCGTTGCCCAGTTGTCCGGGATTGGGGCTGCTCGCGCTCACTGCCCGGTCGGTCAGGATCGGCTGCTGGCTGGACTGCGGGTCGGTCAGGCTGGTCGGCCACGGATTGGTGCTGGGCGTCGTGACCGGGTAAAGGGAACCCGAACTGCCTACCCGGGGAACCCACCACGCATGATAACAGATGGCCAGTTGTTGGTCCAGCGGTTGGGCCATGGTGGAGTAAGCCCGGATCACTGCCCGGTGCAAATCATCCAAGCTGCTCATGGGATGGCCCAGTCCCTTGCCGACCGGCAGCTGGCACCAGGTATCATCGCCGCCGAGGTAGGGGGCGGCGGCGGAAACCGGTCCGCTAAAATCATTGGGGCGGACCGGGCAATACCACATCGGAACCGTCAGCCCATACGGCCCCAGGCTGATGATCATGTTCGGATTCACGTCCCAAGTGTTGTTGATGGCTGAGCTGTCAAACCGGGGAAAAGCGCCTTTCGGCGCGTCGTTGGCATACATGTTCACCGCGATGCCCCACTGCCGGTAATTTGAGGTGCAACTGATGGTCTTGGCGCGAAACTTGGCCGCCGCCAGCGCCGGCAGCAGCATGGCGGCCAGAATGGCGATGATCGCAATCACCACGAGGAGTTCGATCAAGGTAAACGCGCGGACGGAAACCAGTTCCTTCTGCGCGCTTCCTCGAAAAATCATTCTCGTGGTCTTCATGGTCTTACATCCAACTCATTCACCAACCACAGAACTCAATAAAAGAAGCCGGCGTCGCTACTAAGCCAGACGCATTGGACCTGTGACTTGGTGTGGGCCTCGACATGGCCGTCCGCGTAAAGCAGGTTCAGTGACTTGAACTGTCCGTTCACCGCATGGCCGGAATATTTATGGACTATTTGGTAGTTTATGAAATTGTTCATATATCGAACGTTGATGTGATTGACGTTCGCATCAGCAATGGTCCCGTAGCCGGACAAACATGAATCCGTGAGCCAAGGTACATGTCGGCTGGCGTTATCCGTAGTCTTCTTGGGCAAGCCATAGACCGCCGGATCCGTGCCGGCGATGAAATAATTCACATTGGGCGCCACACTAAAACCAGAACCGCGGCTTACCCAAAGGTCGTGGTTCATCACTGACACTCCCGAGACCAGATTGGCCATGTAGTTGGTGACATCGGATAGCGTGGCAATTGGCTTATTGTTGTTGGCACTGGGAGCCCCCGCAATCTCTTCTGGCCGTGCCGGGCACCACCACATCCCTGCTGTCAAACCATAGGGACCCATCTGTGTCACCCAGTAGCCGGCTATATCCCAAGGATTCCCTGCGCCTCCGCCCAGCATGGTTATATCCGGAACCGCTCCGGGCAGGGTATCCTGAAAATCATTCGAATACATCGCCGCCAAGATTGCCCACTGATGGTAATTGGACTTGCAGTTGGTCACCTTGGCCCGAAATTTGGCCGACGCCAGCGCCGGCAACAGCATCGCCGCCAGAATGGCGATGATGGCGATCACCACAAGCAGTTCTATCAACGTGAACCCCCAGGTTTTCCCCGGACCAGATTTGCTAAGTTTTGCAAGTTTCATAATTTTTCCGGCTAAAGGCCGCCGCAGTCTCAAATCCTGCGGCGGCCCGGTCACCGGCCATACCTCAATCAGGGATGCAGCATCCGGAAGAACACGTTGGGTCTCCCCGGATTGATGGGAATGCTCACGTTGGTGAGGCTGGTGGAGCCCGCATAGGGGAACCATTGGTTGGTTGCAGCCAAGCCGACACTGTTGGTCTGCAAGATCCAGCCGAGGTTGGTCGGCCAGCCCAGGCTCAGAGTGCTGCCTGAACGGGAAACCTGCAACTGCGGAGGATTGTTATTTAGCGTCACCGTCACCGTCAGCGCGGTGATGGAGCCGTCCGTCGCCAGGTTGTTCTGCCAAGTCGCGCCAGCCCCGGTTACGGTGCCAAAACCGCTGACCGGGTGGTTGAAGATGTAGAACTTGTCATTGACCGCCAATGGAGGACCAGCATTGGTCACCACCAGGGCACCACCCGTGTGGGTCAGCGCCGCATTGACGGTGATGTTGGTCTGGGGTAGCAATGATTTGTTCAGTGGCACCAGGAGGGTTCCGGCATCGATCGACATATTGCTTACCACAATCAATGAACCGCCGGCGGTGAGGGAGGCCGGCGCAAAGGTGCCACCCTCCACTGTCACATTCCCGGCCACCGAACCGCCGGTTACAACCAGCGTGCCGTTGCTGACCGTGATGGTGCCAACATCAAAGATATTCGTTACAATATTGGTAAACGTCGTATTGTCGGTGTTGGTGATAAAGAACGTTTGTGACATCGCTATCGGGCCGCCCAGCGTCAACATCCCGGAACTGGCCTGGACCACCTGACCCGTTCCGGCAATGCCGTCGTTGAACGCCACGTTGTCCGCGCGATTGAAAATGAGCAACGTGTTGGCCGTCGCCGTCCCGGTGCCGATGCTGCCTGTTGTGCCGCCGTTACCGACCTGCACCGCGCCGGCATCGACCACCGTGCCGCCGGAATAGGTGTTATTGGTGCCGGTCAGCGTCAGCGTGCCCGTGCCGATCTGGTGGACGATGCCGCGGTTGTTTTGTGAGCTGGTGAAATTGGTGACGATGTTGCCGGAGAAGGTTATGTCGTCACTGCGATTGAAGGTGAGCGTGCGGGTGTTGTCATTGGGAACCTGGGTGCTGTTGATGAACACCACGTTGCCCGTGATCGAGCCGCTGGTGGCGCCATCGCCCACGATCAACCCGTTGTCGGCGATGACCGTGCCGCCGGTATAAGTGCTCTCACCCGTCAGCGTCACATCGCCCGGATTGAAATTGTTCGCATCCACCAGAACCCTGCCGGAACCCGTGATGGGTCCGCTGTAAACAAAGACGCTGTTATCCTGACGGATCAGCAGCAGCGTGCCGTTATTGGTCACGACAGAACTTGCAAGTCCGCCCTGGATGCCCTGACAAGCCATGAGTGTGGAACCCGGGTCGATTTCCGTCCAGCCGCCGTAGCTGTTGGCCCCGAG
Organism: Candidatus Acidiferrales bacterium; assembly: GCA_035482455.1. Taxonomy (GTDB): domain Bacteria; phylum Verrucomicrobiota; class Verrucomicrobiia; order Limisphaerales; family UBA11358; genus UBA11358. The sequence continues at coordinate 7,623 of DATHQS010000071.1, forward strand.
GGCTGCAATCGTACCGCCGCCCCGGACGACCACATTGCCGCCGCCAGTGATGGCATCGGAACTGGAAAATTGGCCGCTGGTATTGAAGATGAGCGTACCTTCATCATCAATGAGCCCGGTGGAGGCGTTCAATGTGCCAGTTGCCCCGCCGATGCCTACCTGCAGCGTGCTGCCGCCGTTGATGGTGGTGCCGCCGGAATAGGTATTGTTGCCGGGCAGCACCACGGTGCCGCCGCCGTCCACCGTGACCGAACCGGTGCCGGTGACCGTGCCATTAGTCACCGTGCCGGTGGTGTTGAAGTCCAGCACGCTGGAACCGGGA
>DATHQS010000072.1:0-5349 GCA_035482455.1 Candidatus Acidiferrales bacterium
GTGCGCCGGGCAGGCGGTTGGTCTGGACGCAGTGCAGCTTAAAATAAAAAAACTATGAAGAAAATTGAAGCGATCATCAAACCATTCAAACTCGAAGAGGTCAAAGACGCCTTGGCCGAGATCGGCATCGAAGGCATGACCGTCAGCGAGGTCAAGGGGTTTGGCCGTCAAAAGGGCCACACCGAAATCTATCGCGGCAGCGAATACACCGTGGACTTCCTGCCCAAGATCAAAATCGAGCTCGTCATTACGGACGCCCAGGTTGATGCCGCCACCGGCGCCATCATCAAGGCGGCCAAGACCGGCAAGATCGGCGACGGAAAAGTGTTTGTCTCCAACGTCGAGCAGGCCATCCGCATCCGCACCGAAGAGAAGGGTGATTCGGCGGTTTAACTCCCAAACCAATTTGAACCTCACTCGAATTAAAACTATGAAAAAATTTATCCTCACCCTTGCCTTGGCCGTCACCGCAACGCTCAGCACCTTCTCTGTGCGTGCCGATGACACCAATGCCGCCGCCGCCACGACTAACGCCGTGGCCGCCGCGAGCACCAACGCCCCGGCTGCGCCCGCGCCTGCGCCCATGCCCGCCGCCTCGCTTGACCAGCGCATCTCCTCGCTGGAAGCTTATATCTCCAACGGCGACCCGACCGCGCCCTTGAAGGACACCAACGGCAACATCGCGGTGACCTCGGCGATCATCAACGGCAGCTTGACGAACAGCACCGGTGGGGTCGTGAATTATCCGGGGGCCGGTCACAATGCCTGGATCCTGACCAGCACGGCGCTCGTGTTGTTCATGACGCTGCCCGGCCTCGCGTTGTTCTACGGTGGCATGGTCCGTAAGAAGAACGTCCTGTCCGTCCTCGCCCAATGCTTCCTGATCACCGGCTTGGTGACCATCCTCTGGGTGTTCGTCGGCTACGGCATGATCTTTGGCGGTACCGGCACAGTTTCAGGTTCAGACCCTGTTGCGCAGGCCGCCTCGCGCCACGTGGCGATGGCGAGTGAAGACGCGGTTGCCGGCTGGGTCGGCAGCCCGAAGATTTGCTGGATGTTAAAAAATGTGACCTCCGCGCCTAACGGGAATTATTCCTACTGGGTTTCGGAAAACGTGGTTTGCATGTTCCAGTTGATGTTCGCCATCATCACCCCGGCTCTCATCATCGGTTCCATTGCGGAACGCATGAAGTTCAAGGCCATCTTCGTCTTCATGACGCTGTGGATGCTCATCGTTTACTTCACCCAAGGCCACGCGGTCTGGGGCATCAATGGCGCGATGAACGGCGTGTGGAACGCAGGGGCCAAGATTCACGCCATGGATTTCGCCGGCGGCACCGTGGTGCACATGACCTCCGGTTTCTCGGCTTTGACCCTTTGCTTGATCCTCGGCAAACGCAAGGGCTTCGGCAAGGTCAACTTCGCGCCGCACAGCCTGGTGCTGACATTCATCGGCACCGGCATGCTGTGGGTCGGCTGGTACGGTTTCAACTCCGGCAGCGCCCTCGCGGGTGACGTGATCGCGGCCAACGCCTTCACCACCACGACCATCGCCACCGCCATCGCTTCCTTCGTCTGGCCGATGTGGGAATGGCTCGTCAAGGGCAAGCCGAGCGTGCTCGGTTTCTGCTCCGGTGCGGTCGCCGGTCTCGTTGTGATCACTCCCGCTTGCGGTTACGTCACCCCGCAGGGTTCCATCTGGATCGGTATCGCCGCCGGTACCATCTGCTGGTTCATGTGCTACAAGGTCAAGGGCTGGATGGGTTATGACGACGCGCTTGACACGTTCGGCGTTCACGCCATCGGCGGTGCTACCGGTGCGATCATGACCGGCATGCTCGCGCGCACTGCCGCGAATCCGAACTTCGGCAGCATCTTGAACGCGGGGAGCGTAAAATATGTCAACGACACGTTGTCCCAGCCGCTGGTGTGGGAACAATGCAAGGCGGTGGGCATCACCATCGTGTTGAGCGTCGTCGGCACTGTGGTCATCGCCTATATCACCAAGGTGCTGGTTGGCCTGCGTCCGAGCGAAGAGGTCGAAGAAGTCGGCCTCGACGAATCCGAACACGGCGAAGTCGGCTACCACAGCTGACCGCAAATTTGGAGGAACTGAAGGATCACACGGCGGGCGACGCAAGTCGCCCGCCGTTTTTATTTTCCAATATCGTGCCGGGGCGGGTATCATAGGCGCCATTCTTGGCACCAAAAGTTTTTGATGTGCCGCACAAAATATGAATAAAACAGAAATTGCGGCAGTGCTGAGGCAGGAAGTCGGGGAACTGGAAGTTTCGATCAAAAAACTCCAGGCCCGTTGCGAGCGGCTGAAGTTGTTCGTGCTCGACCTGGAGGCGGAGATTGCTGGCCCGGAAGTCACGAAACCCGGGCTGGTCGAAGACAGCCGGTTCAGAAAAGCGATCGACAGTGTTTTTGGGGAAAAACCAAAACGGCCCAAGCGCTGAGACCGGGGGCGGATTACCACCGCTTACGTCACCTGAACGACCACCGCCGTCGTATTGTCACGCCCCGAATTGTTTACGGACACCTCCACCAGCAGGTTGGCCAGGGTGGTATGTGAGGGTTTTGAATTTTCCCGCAGCAGGTCCACCATCGCATGGTCAAAAAGCCCGTCCGTCAACCCGTCCGTGCACAGCAGGAAAATATCGCCGCGCTCGCACTTCACCGCGCCCGTGTGCGGGGTAACAAACTGGTTCGCGCCGCCCAGCGCCCGCTGCAGCACGTTCCGGCGCGGATGCGTGCGCGCTTGATACTCATTGATCTGCCCCGCGCGCAGCAGCCACCCGACGTACGTGTCGTCCTGCGTCAGTTGTTTTATCTCCGTCCCGCCCTTCGGCAGGTGATAGATCCGGCTGTCGCCGATGTGGCCGTAAAACATCCAGCCGGGCGTGAACCACGCCAGGCTCATCGTGGTCTGCATCCCCTCGATCTCATCGTAGCTCCCGCCCAGGTAGACCAGCGCGCGGTGGACCTGTGCGAACAGCTCCGTGAGCACGTTGGGCGCCTCTTCCTGCAGGCCGTTGTCTGAATGGTTGAAGGCGCTTGGCAGCAGCTTCGTGATCCGTTCCACGGCGATGTTGCTGGCGAATTCACCCGCCTTGGCGCCGCCCATGCCGTCGCACACCGCGAAGGCGAACGCATTCTTGTCCGCCGGTGCCGTGCCCAGCTTCCCCAACCGGTGCACTTCCTGGGCGTCAAACGTCAATCCGAGGAACGCATCCTCGTTGTTTTTCCGCACCTTGCCGATGTCAGTGCAACCGGACCAGGTCAATGCGGGTGCTTTCTTTTGCGTGGTTCTCATTTCTGATTGGGTTCGGGCAGGATGGTGGCGAATTCGAAATCAATCAAACAAAAGCGCCCGTCGCCCATGCGGTAGGTTACGTTGCGTATGTCCGGGTCGTCGTGGCGGACGCCAAATTTTTCCAGCTCGGCGAACAGTTCTTTGATGCGCGGCTCATCCATCCGGTCCACGCGCGAACCGCAGTTCGTGGTGATGATGCGCAGCTTTTGTTCGTCCGCTTCCAGCAGTTTCGGCACAAAGTTGCAGCCGCGCGCCTCCAGGTGCCGCAGCACCGCCACCTCGTTGGTGAACCGCTTCAGCGCATCCGGGCCGTGATAAACCTTGAACACCCGTCCATCAAAACTCAGTTGGACGGTGGCGCGGAGCGTGTCTTTGACTTTGAGCATGCGAAACCGCGCTCACTATCTCCGAATGGACACACATTGCAAAGCTGCTTTGTCAACGGAGTGCGGCTATGTCCCGCAACGCGGGACCAGCCGCAGCACTCACCTGATGCGAAGGTTGCTCTTGCTCCCGTTGTCTCCGTGGCCAACAGCCGGTTCCTGCCTCCTTTTGACCACCAAATCGGCCGGCGTTTGGTGGAATCAATTTATCCACCACGGGCAAATATCTACAGAAAAATTACCGCCGCGTCGAAGTTGTGAACAAGTCGTTGCCGTGCAAAACCCTTGTCAGGCATGGCTGGAATCGTTTTCCTCAAAATGTCCGCGCAAAATTCTTGCGGTGTGGCACCCGCCCTGCTAAAAAACCGCGCATCACAGGTGCAATCAAGCTTGGACCGGATCGCCTGTTTCACTGACGACAACAACAACCATCACGCTCATGGCAAAATATAAATTAGAATACATCTGGCTCGACGGTTACGAACCCGTCGCCAACCTCCGCGGCAAAACTCAAATCAAGGAATTTGCAAAATTTCCCAAGCTCGAAGAGCTGCCCATGTGGGGTTTCGACGGCAGCTCGACGCGTCAGGCCGAAGGCCGCACGTCCGATTGCATGCTCAAGCCCGTTGCGGTGTTTCCCGACACCACCCGCAAAAATGGCGCGCTTGTCATGTGCGAAGTCATGATGCCCGACGGCAAGACCCCGCATCCGTCCAACGCCCGTGCGACCATTCTCGATGACCCCGGCGCCTGGTTCGGCTTCGAACAGGAATATTTCCTCTACAAGGACGGCAAGCCCCTCGGCTTCCCGTGCCATGGCTATCCGTATCCGCAGGGCCTGTACTACACCGGTGTCGGCTATGACGCCGTTGGCTGCATCGCCCGCGAGATCGTTGAGAAGCACCTCGACCTCTGCCTCGACGCCGGCATCAACCACGAAGGCATCAACGCCGAAGTGGCCAAGGGCCAGTGGGAATTCCAGATCTTCGGCAAAGGCTCCAAGAACGCCGCCGACCAGATGTGGGTCGCCCGCTACATCCTCATGCGCCTGTGCGAGAAGTACAAGGTCGACGTGAACTACCATTGCAAGCCGCTGGGCGCGACGGACTGGAACGGCTCCGGCATGCACTCGAACTTCTCGACCAAGTTTCTGCGCGAAGTCGGCGGCAAGGAGTACTTCGAGAAGCTCATGGCCGCGTTCGACAAGTACAAGAACGAGCACATCGCGGTTTACGGACCGGACAATCACCTGCGCCTCACCGGGCTGCATGAGACCCAGTCCATCGATAAGTTTAACTACGGCGTGGCCAATCGTGGCGCTTCCATCCGCGTGCCCCATAGCTTCGTGAACAACGGCTACAAGGGTTACCTCGAGGATCGTCGTCCGAATTCCCAGGGCGACCCCTACAAGATTGCGAGCCGCATTCTCCAGACGATCGCGACTGTTCCGACCAAATAATCGGATCACGCGTTTAGCTGAAAACGCCGTCCTGCCTCGCGCGGGACGGCGTTTTCTTTTGGTAGCAAGCGCGGGTCAGCAGCGGGCTCCCTGTAGCGGCGGTCTATGACCGCCGTCCGTCGCGAGGGCCCGCGACGGCTACCTGCCGCTCGGAGAAAACCTCGCGGATGATCTCCTCAATCGGCACG
>DATHQS010000073.1:0-4922 GCA_035482455.1 Candidatus Acidiferrales bacterium
TCATCGATTTCAAACGTATGGGCGAGATCGCGCGGGAAGTGGGATCGTTCTTGCTGGCGGACATCGCGCACATCGCGGGTCTGGTGGCGGCGGGCATCCACCCGAGCCCGATGGAGCATGCGGATTTCGTGACGACGACAACGCACAAGACCCTGCGCGGGCCGCGCGGCGGTTTGATTTTGACACGCGAGAAGTACGCGAAGGAAATCGATTCGCAGGTGTTCCCCGGCATCCAGGGCGGGCCGTTGGAGCATGTCATCGCAGGCAAAGCGGTTTGTTTCCATGAGGCGTTGCAACCGGCGTTCAAGACGTATCAGCAGCAGATCGTGAAGAATGCAGCGGCGCTGGCGGACGGCATGAAGCGTAATGGCTATCGCCTGATCAGCGGCGGCACGGACAATCATCTGATGCTGGTGGATGTCGGCGCGAAGGGCATCACGGGCAAGGATTCGCAGATCGCGCTGGACGAGGCGGGGATCACGGTGAACAAGAACACGATCCCGAACGAGACGCGTTCGCCGTTCCAGGCGAGCGGCATCCGCCTGGGCACGCCGGCGTGCACAACGCGCGGCATGAAGGAGGCGGAGATGGCGGCGATCGCGGACATGATCGCCGAGGTGTTGATGGACGTGAAGAACGTGGAGGCGGCGCACAAGGTGCGGGCGCGCGTCCGGGAGTTGACGGCGAAATTTCCGCTGCCATATTAAGGGGCAGAACTGCTAACGAACTTATGTTCAGCGTCGGACAAAAAGTTGTTTTGGTGGATGACAAATGGCCGGAGTCGGTCAAGCAACTCTATTTGCAACTGCCGGTGCTGAATACGGTGTATGTGGTGCGCGCGGTGCGCGTGGGCGTGCGCGCAGACGAGCTGATCATGGACATGCGGCGGGTGCTGGAGCAGTCCATCCTGCTGACGAGCATCTACAACCCGACGAACAAGCTTGGGGTTGAGGCGGGATTTGCGGCGAGCCGGTTCCGGACGCTGGATGAGATCAAGACGTCGGCGGTGAAGGAAGAGGAAGCAGTGGTTTGAGGTGCGGCTTGATCAGGGGTTTGGGGGAGGAATCAAGCGCGGTTTTTCAAACTCATCGAAACTGCCGTTCTTGTCGGAATAGATGGTTTGGACGCTGCCATCAGCGAGACCGTAGATGCGTTGCCAAGGCGGGCCATCCCATGGAGTGCGCCGGGGAAGTCGTTCCCGAAAGATGATCATGTCCGGGATGGTGTCATTGACGAGGCCGGCATTCACGAATTCGATCGAGTCGAGGCTGATATTCCCCGAGAAATTGGTTTTGCCACCCAATTCATTTTGGAGCTGGTCAAAGTTGGTGGCATAGCGGCCATTATTGTTGGCGTAGATCCGCATGGCGAGGCCGAGCTGTTTCATGGCATTGACGGTGTGGATTTCCTGCAGGCTGAATTGGTCTTCGGGGCTTACGACAGTTCCTTGGATTGGGGTGGCCGTGAGGTGTGTGGCCACCGTTTGCAACTGTTGTTTCACTTTCACCAACTCATCTGATTGTCGACGTAACTGGCCGACTTCACCACGGAGCTTGAGCAGTTCTGCGAGTTGTCCATCCGACAGTTTTTGTGAATCGCCTGCGGAGGCCAGCCGGTTGGACAAAGTGTCGTTATCGCTTTTTAGCTTTGCAAGTTGTTGTGACAAAGTGGCGTTATCCGAGCGCAATTGTTCCTGCGACTGGTGTTGCCACACAAAAGCCGTAGCGGTTCCCGCCATGACCAGCGCGCTGACGGCGAGTTTTACTTTGGTGAGCGTCATAATCTTTACAAGGGTTAAGGTTCCGGTGCTGGCGGCGGTGATTGAGGCGACCGTCAACGTCGCGGACAATCCGGCGGGCGCGACTTGCACGGCATGGGCGGATAGCGTGGTGGCCAGCGCGGCGGTGGCGGTGAGGCCGCGACGGGCGAGGGCAGTGCGCAGCTTTTCGAGTGCGCGGTCCACGCGCATGCGGGCGGCGTTTTCATTGAGCCCCAGCCGTGTGCCGACCTCGGCGAACTGCCGGTTCTCAAAGTAGCGCAGCAAGATGGCATCGCGGTCGGCCTCCTTGAGATCGTGCATGGCGGAGTCGAGCAGGGGGCGGAGCGTTTCCCAGTCAGGTTCGGGCGCGGATTCGTGGATGGGTTCGCGCATAAACTTTTCCTCGCGGTCGCGGCGGCGGGTTTCGGCGCGGATGATTTTGGCGGCGGCAAAATGGGCGCTGGTGTAGAGCCAGCCGGCGAGGGTTTCGCGGCGGGCGAGTGAGCCGGCCTTGCGGGCGAGGTCGGAGAAAACGGTCTGGGCCACATCCTGGGCGAGGTAGGCATCGCCGCCGGCCTGCCGGAGCGCGGCGGAGTAGACGAGGTTCACGTGACGCTTCACCAATTCGGCGAAGGCGTCCTCGGAATTGGTCCGGGCGAAGGTGGCGAGCAGTTCGAAGTCAGGCGTCATGTTTTCAAGTGATAGCACCCGCCGAAACGGAAACCGCACAGGGGAATTTCGGACTATTGATTGGCGGGCGGTGGAACCATGTGCTGACTTTCCCAGTCGTCGAAATTGCCGGTCGGTTCGGCGTGGATTTCGGCGTGGCCGTCGGCAAAGCCGTAGGTTTTCATCCATCTGCCGCTGAGCGACTGCCAAGCCTGCTTTTCCCGAATCACAATGACGGCCGACGGATTGGTCAGGCTTGAGGTTGAACCCTGGTAGAGGAGATCGAAATTGGATTCAACCTGAGCCATGTGGTCACCGTTCAAGTAGCGGGAGGCTGACGTGAAGTTTGTGGGATACTGCTCGTTATTATCGGCGGCGAACATGATGAACGCGAGGACGCCCTGTTTGGCATCGCCCATCTTTTGCCTGGCGATCTGACGCTCCTGCTCTTGGGCATCGGTGGCCGCCGGCGGCGGTTGGGCGGTTACCACGGCGGCCTGGAGTTGTTTGTTTTCTTCGCGCAGTTTTCCGATTTCATTGGTTTGGTGGCGCAACTGGCCGACTTCGTTGCGGAGCTTGAGCAGTTCGGCGAGCTGTTCCTTGCCTGCGGCTTGGGAGTTGGTGGCTTGGGCGAGTTGGCGGGAAAGGTTGTCGGTGTCGGCCTTGAGGGAGTCATTCTGATCGGTGAGGGCGGCGATATCGGCGCGCAACTTTTCCGAGGACTGGTGTTGAATCCAATACATCACGACACCGGCGATGACCAGCGCGGCGATGAGCGTGGTTGGGAGGCTTTTCATGCCCACATCCAGTAGGCGCGGGCGGGCGGATTGACAAGCAAAAATCAAATTTGACAGCGCGGTATAATTGGGTCACAGTAGCGGCGTTGACTGCGAGATTCCCCTTGCCGATTTAAGTTAAAAAATCAAATCGGTCGGTAAATTCAAATTGAACTTTTCCCGGCGCAGACCGTCCAATGCGGGAAGATTTTCCGCGCGTTGGACGCTGACGTTGGAAACTCCGGTCACACAAACCAAATAATTTATGGCAAAAGTTTCCACAAAAAAGACCACCACCAAAAAGACGGCCAAGGCCGCCGCACCGGCCGAAGCGACGGCAGCGGAGGCACCTGTTATCACAGCCCCGACAGTTGAGGCAGCCGTTGAACAACCGGCGGCACCCGTTCCGGTGAGCAAAATCAAACCCAAGCCGGCCCCGCCCGAACCGATGTTCGAGCCGGAGCGGACCGTTGACAGCATCAAGGCGGCGGCACAGGCGGATGCACAGCGGGATGTCTCCAATTTTGAGGCCCGGAACCGGCCGGCCGAGCTGCGGCCACCTTCCGCGCCCGTCGAGACATCCGAGGACGATGCGCGTTTTGTCGAACGGCGTGGCGGCGGCGGTTATCAACGCGATAAGATTGCGGCCTCGCTCAACATCGCCAAATTGCAGGGGATGAGCATGACGGAGTTGAACGCCATGGCGAAAGAATACGGCGTGGAGAATTTTGGCACGATGCGCAAGCATGAGGTCATCTTTCACATCCTGGAGAAGAACGCGGCGCGCTCCGGCGTGCTGTTCTCCGAGGGAGTCATCGAGGTGTTGCCGGAAGGTTTTGGCTTTCTGCGTTCGCAGAGCTTTAATTATCTGCCTTGCCCGGAAGACATCTATGTTTCGCCTTCGCAGATTCGCCGGTTTGACCTGCAGACGGGCAACCTGGTCGCTGGCCAGATCCGGCCGCCGAAGGAGAAGGAAAAGTTTTTCGCGTTGCTGAAGGTGGAGGCCGTGGACGGCGAGGAGCCGGACAAGGCGAAGGACAAGACGCATTTTGACAACCTGACGCCACTCTTTCCGAACCGCCGTTTCATTCTGGAAACCGCGGCGGATGAATTAAGCACGCGTGTGCTGGACCTGGTCTGCCCGATCGGCAAGGGCACGCGCGGCTTGATCGTGGCACCGCCGCGCACGGGCAAGACGGTGATGATGCAGAAGATCGCCAATGCGATACTGAAGAACAACCCGGAGTCGTACCTGTTCATCCTGCTGATCGACGAGCGGCCCGAAGAAGTCACGGACATGGAACGCACCTGCAAAGGCGCGGAAGTGATTTCGTCCACGTTCGACGAACCGCCGGAACGCCATGTGCAGGTCGCGGAAATGGTCATTGAAAAAGCCCGGCGCATGGTGGAGCACAAGCGGGATGTGGTCATTTTGCTCGACTCGATCACCCGTCTGGCCCGCGCCTACAACACGGTGCAGCCGCATTCCGGCAAGATCCTTTCCGGCGGCGTGGATGCGAATGCACTGCACAAACCGAAACGTTTCTTTGGCGCGGCGCGCAACATCGAAGAAGGCGGCTCGCTCACCATCATGGCGACGGCGCTCGTGGACACCGGTTCACGCATGGATGAAGTCATCTTTGAAGAATTCAAGGGCACGGGCAACATGGAGGTGCACTTGGACCGCGCCCTGGTGGATCGCCGCATCTTCCCCTCGA
>DATHQS010000074.1:0-6558 GCA_035482455.1 Candidatus Acidiferrales bacterium
CGCGACTTCGTACTGCCATACGTCCGGTTGAAACAACGACGCGGTGAGTGTGGATTCCCAGTTGTATTTGTAATCCGTCCAGTCGTGGTTCGGATTGTCCTCAATGGGATCGTTCAAATACCAGACGGACCGGCCGGTCGCGCGCACGAGATTTTGCATCGCGCCGTATTCGAGAAAGGCGGTCTCGAAGGTGCGGGAACGGACTTCGCCGCGGAAACGGTTCGGCTCGCGCGAGGTGCCGGTCCAGACCTGAGCGATGTAGCCGTCGCAGCCCTTGAGGTTCGCCAGGCTGGATTCGGGGCTGACGATGCACCATTGCGCGTAGTTGAGCAGGCTGTGCGTGGGCACATAGCAACGGACGTGGCGGCCGGTCTTTTGATTATAGGCCTGGACATAGTCGAACACCTGTTGCAGCGCGCGGCGGTAGAGAAAGTATTTTAATTTGCCGGTGCGCCAACGGGCATCTACGGAACTGTGCGGCGGCTGCCAGTCCTCGTGATAATAACTTTTCCATTCGCGCTTGAAGCCTTCCGAGTAACCGGCGCGGTCCCAGAACTCGGGTTCCTCCAGATGAATCGCCTCGGCCCCGGCATCGAGCGCGCGCTGGACGCCCACGCAGAGAAACTTTCCGTAGTTGGTGCCGGGGCACATGTAATAGACATCACCGCCGTGGCCGATCTTGTTGCCGTTGCGGTCGGTCTGCGCCTCGTCCTCGTGGTTGATGCCGTCGAAGCGGCCGTAGAGATAATCCTGATATTCACCCCACGCGACGCCGGTCATGACGTGGATGCGATAGCCATGATCGCGCCAGGTGGCGATGCGGTCCGGCAGGCCGGCATCGATGCCGTAAACGATTGCCACGTCGGAACGCAGATCGCCATTCTCGCTCCAAGCCTTACCGGTCTGGAAACAGGTGCGCTCCAGAACCTGATTGGTATCGATGAGCGACCACGAGGAGCCTTCAGCAAATGAGGAAGCAGCGACGGCGGACACGATGGCCGCCAAAAGAATTTGAGATGCAAGCCGGGATGTGAATCGATATGTCATTAATCAAGGTGCGCTGGCGCGGTAGAAACGTTGCGGATAATTGGTTGTGGTGGCATCCAGGTATTGATAGTGGCCGGGGGCAGCCTCGGTCGCGGGACCAACCCAATCCCAAGAGGTGAGATTGGTCGAGGCCCAGACGCTGTACGTGGCATTGGAACTGCCGGAGAAATTGAGGCCAAAATTTCCGCCGCCGAAATTCCCAGATGCATCGCTGAACGACGGGACAGACGGCAGGCCGATGTTGAAGGTTACCTGTGCGGAGCCGGAATTATAGAATCCATCGCCCGCCATGAAGCTTAAATTCGCGTAGGGATTTCCGGTCCCGTTCGTGACCGCCGCGAAGATGAGCTGGCCGGATGGATCGGACACGGGCGTGTTGGGGGCGCTGATCGGAGTGCCATGCGTGCCGCCGGAGGATTGATAGAGCGAGCCGTTGACCGGAAGGGAAAGCACACGGTAGGTCAAGGGATTGCCATCGGGGTCGACGCCGGGTAGCGCGAAGGCGAGGTCGTGATTGATGTAGCCGTTCACAATGGCGCTGTTGACCTGGGGCAATTGGTTGCCGATGGCGAGACCGAAACTTAAGCCGCCGGCGACGGCGGTCACATTGGTCAATCCGGGAAGCAGATTCGTCTGGCCGGAAGAATTATTTCCCCACCCGACCAGGGAACCGCCGTTTTTGAGCGCGAAATTAAACGCGCTCCCGGAGGCGGTGACATTCAGATTGGTCAGGCCCGCGGGCACGGTCGTCTGGCCGCTGCCATTATTGCCCCAGGCGACTACCGTGCGCGCAGAGCCGCCAACGCCGTAGGTAAACGCAAGATTTTCATTGGCCCGCGCAATCTCCCAGGAATTCAGGGCGCGGTCGTACATCTGGATCTCGGCGATGTCACCGTTGAAATAATACAGGCCGGTGGTCATCGCGCCGATCTGCACGGGATAATCACCGCGCGCGCCCGGGCAGAGCGATGTTTGGGTGACGACGATGACGCCGTCCACATAGAGGGTGATGGTTTCACCGGAGCGTACATACAGGGCAATGTGCGGGGTGCCATCAGTCACGTTACCGCCGTAGAGGCTCAAGTCCGAGCCGCAGCCGTTGGCGCCGGCACCGAGGCCGGCGCCCAACTGGCTGCCGTTGAGGCACAAGGCCCAGTCGGCGACGGCACCCGGCTGCTCCGTGGCGAGCAAGCCGGTGTTCAGATAAAAATTGGGGGAGGAATTTCCTGCGGTGCTGGTCTTAAAAACCATCACCAGGGTGAAACTGCCGGCGGCGGAAATGGGGCTGTTGGTGGCGGCGATAGTCAGATACTGGCTGGCGCCGGAGAATCGCACCACCTTATGCCCGTTCATCGCATTGGAATAAAGTTTGGGCTGGTTGCCGGCGCTGGTCTGCGTGGCCGGCCGCGCGGCCAAGGCATCTTTCCAAGTACCGATGGAAGTACTGTCGGCACCGGAGATACTGTCGGCGACCCAGCGGGCTTTCGGCGCGCCGGCGATGCCGACCACGCCGTAGGTGGTGGCCAGGGTTCCATTCACGGTGGCCTGCTCGGGGATGTTCAGTGCACGGTTGTAAACCTGAACCTCGGCAATGTCGCCGTTAAAGAAACCGGTGCCGGTGGTCATCGCGCCGATCTGAAAATCGTAGGTGCCGCGCGTAGCGGTGCAGAGCGGGGTTTGCGCGGCGACGATGACGCCGTCCACATACAAGCGAACAGTCGGGCCGCTCCGGACGTACATGGCGATGTGCGCCTTGCCATCGGTCACATTGCCGCCGTAGAGGCTCACATCGGAACTGCAATCACTGCCGCCCGCGCCGAGACCGCCGCCGAGCTGGCTGCCATTCAAGGCAAGCGCCCAATCGGCGACGGCGAAAGGTTGCTCGCAGCCGAGCAAGCCGGTGTTCTGATAAAACAAACCGGAGGCAAGCCCCGGCGTGGAAGTTTTGAAAACAATGGCGAGCGTGAAATCAGATGCGCCGGAAACCGGGCTGTCGGCGGCCACCACAGTCAGATACTGGCTGTTCGCATTCGCAAAACGGACCGCGCCGTGGCCATTGAAAATATTGGAATAAAGTAACGGGCAGTTGCCGGCTGAAGTTTGCGCGGCGATCTTTCCGCGGATGGTATCCGTCCAATTGCTGACGGTGGTACCATCGGAGCCGGACAGGTTATCCGCCGTCCACCGCGCGGCGGGAGCGGGATTGGCGGCGAAGAGATTGGGCGCGGAGATGCCATCCGCCCGCAGCGCGAGGCTGTGAAAATCGCCGCCGGAAATGCCGATGACCTGGGAAAGCCCGGCGGGCACGTTGGTCTGGCCGAAAGCGTTATTGCCCCAGGAAGTCAGCGTGCCATCGGCCTTCAATGCGAGGCTGTGATTTTTCCCGGCGGCGATCGCCACGACGTTGCTCAGGCCCGGCGGCATATTGGTCTGGTTCAAATTGTTGGCGCCCCACATCGCGATAGTGCCATCGGACTTCAACGCCAGATTATGATAACCGCCGGCGGCGATCTCCACGACGTTGCTCAGGCCGGCGGGAACATTGGTCTGGCCCTGGGAATTATCACCCCACGCGGTGACGACGCCGGAAGAACTGAGCGCGAGGCTGTGTTGAACGCCGCCGGAAACCTCGACCACGTTGGCGAGACCGGGCGGGACATTGGTTTGTTTGAAATTATTATTGCCCCACGCGACGACGGTGCCGTCGTTCCTCAACGCGAGCGCGTGACTCGCACCGCCGGCCACGGCGATGACGTTCGTCAAACCGGCGGGAACATTGGTCTGCCCCAAACTGCCATCGCCCCACGCCTTCACCCGGCCGCCGGTGATAAATATTTTGTCAGCGCCGTAGACAACGCCGAGCGAATTGCTGACGGCCACGCGGCAATGATAAATCACCCGGGGTGACAGGCCGCTGACGGCGGAGGTCACGGACACGGCGGAAGCACCGGCGACATTGGTCACCGCGGTCTTGGTGCCATAACTGGTATTGGTGCCCCACTCGAACCAGGCGGTGGCGGCGCCGGCATTGGGGATGACGAAGCCCTGAAGCGTCGCGGCGGCGGCGCCGGCACCGGTGGCCGAACGGGTCACCGCGACGGGATTGCCGTAAAGCTGGTTGTACAACATGAAGAGGTGGTCCGCGCGCACGAACACGAACTTGTTCGGGTCAAAATAGGTGGTGATGTTGCGGAGGTCATCCGGCCCGAGGCTCCAGACGACGGCCTGCGCCCCAAGGAACATCGGCGACGTGCCATTCCAACCGGCCGCCGCATTGTTGATCTGGGTGATGATGTCATTGGTCAGCGAGTCATAGGGCGCGGCCAGGCCGAGGGTGCGGAGGCCAAGATTGATGGAGGTGTAGTTGCCGCCGCTTTGATCGGTCAGGCCGAACAGCGTCTGGCAGTTCGTGGCGAAGGCGCGGGCCACGCCGGTGGGCACCGAGTCCCACATGGTGATGATGCGCAGGCCGCTGCGTTGCAGGTAGGAATCCGAGATGCGGGCGAAAGCGGACAGGTTGGCGGCACCCCAGCTTTCGATGTGGGCGTAGCCGGCACCGGACGGTCCGGAAATCAGGCAGTCATTGGTGGTGGCGGTGTTCCAATAGTGGTTGAGCATCGCGGGATCAAATTCAGAGGCCAGCGGCGAAACCGTCCAGCTGATGGGGACGCTGCCACGGGCGGTCTTGTCCCAATCGATCTTCATGACGTGCTGCATGTACTGGATGTTGTCGCCATCGCTGAGGATGAGGGCGACATAGATTTTGTTGGCGAGCGGCGGCGGCGGCGGGATGTCGGGGACGTTGATGGGCCGCGTCACGCCGCTGTACAGCGAGGCATTTTGAAAATAATCACTGGCCAGCACCGGGATGCCGTACTGCGCAATCCAGCCGAGGCCATTGCCCTCGCTGGGCCACCAGCCCATGTAGATGCCGTTCACAGGGGACATGTCATTGAGAAACAACGCCAGCGTGCTTTTGTCCGAAAAATTAAGAGTGCCAGGATCCAGCCAGACGAGGGCTGATTTGGTGGCCACGACGTAATCGCGTAGCTCGCCATGGATGTTGGTGTACAGGCCGGTGATCATGCGATGGGTGCATTGCGACCAGTAATTCGTGTAGAGATAACCGTAGACCTGATACTTGTTGGAAAAGAGCCCGCGCAAATCCTTGACGACCGGAAGATTGTACGGCGCGTTGGTCAATGTCACCAAAAGGGATGGATCGCAGATGAGCACGTTGCTCACACCGGCGATGGTGGTGGCGAGATTGAGCGTATCCGGCATGTTGGGATCGGTGACGACCAGGCCGTTCAAGTTCGTCTGGTATTTCGTGATGAGGCTGTAGCCATTGGGAGCAACCACATATGGCAAATTATGAAGATTGAGCCAGGTGAACTTGCCTTCGCCGTCGATGTTGTTCGCACAGGCGATGCGCGGCTGGGTGCGGTTGACGATGCCCTCGAGCGAGGAAAAAAGATCGATCTCGGCCGGGGTGGCGGAACTGACGTCGATGCAATCAATGATGGCCGCCGGGGCGGAGAACGTGGGCAACAACTGGTTGGTGGGCCAGTTGATGCCTTGCGCACGGGCCAGCAGCGCGGCCGACAGGAACAACAAAATGTAAAAACGAATCTTCATTACGACGGATGATTCAAATCTGGTGGCGCGATTCAGCCGAAATCGCACCGTACTGACAATTGGCGTACTTCCCCCTCACACCGGCCCTCTCTCCCCGAGGGAGAGGGAGAAACGCTCCCGGCGTCCGGGCAAACCCACGATGGCGGTGATGCCAATGCCCCGCTGCTGGATGCCATCGAACGGGTCAGGCCACTTCCTTGGTGGCGGAAACTATTCCGTGTGCGGAAGTTCAAAGGCGTCCAGCGCCGCCGACGGCGACGGCGGCGCGACCAGGACATCGCATTCATCGATGCCGACATCGACGTATTGTCCGCCGGTGGTCTGGTGGCAATGGACGGCGAGCACGTTATCCTGACCGGACAGCAAAGCATGGCGGGCGGCTTCGCTGAACGGAACGCGCAGATAATTGCCGACAAAACCGTTGGCGGCATAAACCTTCTCGCCGTTCAGATAAACCTCCACGTCCTCATCGTGATGCACGCTGAAGGCGAGGCGGCCGACCTGTTCCGGCGTGAGCGCACCGGGATTGAAGGTGCGGCGCAGCCAGATGTCATCCGTTTTCCAAACCGTGCGGACCACCGCCCCCGGCGTGCCATCGGTGCCAAAGCCGCCGAGGCCGACGGCCCAGCTCACATCGCTATAATTGGTGGTGAACCAGCCCGGGGCCGGCATGATCTCGGTGTAATGCCAGCTCTGGCCTTCTTTCCGGGAGGTAGGCACGACCGGGGTCAGCGCATACTTGCCCAGCGATGCGGCGATGGCCGCCTGGATCGCATGGAGGTCGGGCTTGCGCACCTTGCGGTCGTAGGTGTAGAGGCCGTTCAACTCGGTTTCAACGTCCGTGATCTCGGTGTAGACCGCGGCACTCAGGCC
>DATHQS010000075.1:0-2103 GCA_035482455.1 Candidatus Acidiferrales bacterium
GGCCTCGTCGAGATTGTTGAAGTAGGCGAAGAGCGAGTAGTAATCGCGCTGCGTGAGGGGGTCGAACTTGTGGTCGTGACAGCGGCAGCAGCCGACGGTGAGGCCGAGCATGGCGGTGCCGAAGGTGTTCACGCGGTCGGCCGCATATTCGGCGCGGAATTCCTCGTCGATGCTGCCGCCTTCGTTGGTCTGGCGATGCAGGCGGTTGAAGGCGGTGGCGAGTTTTTGCTCGCGCGTGGCGTTGGGCAGCAGGTCGCCGGCGAGCTGCCAGCGGAGAAACTCATCGTAACGCAGGTTGGTGTTGAAGGCCTGAATGACCCAGTCGCGCCACGGAGAAACATCGCGCGCCTCGTCCTGCTGGTAACCGTACGTGTCGGCGTAGCGCGCGAGGTCGAGCCAGTCGAGCGCCATGCGTTCGCCGTAGGCGGGGGAAGCCAGATATTTATCCACGAAGCGGTCGTAGGCGTCGGGTGACGGGTCGGCGGTGAAATAATCCAGGTCCTCGGCGGTCGGTGGCAGACCGGTGAGGTCGAGCGAGAGGCGGCGCAACAGGGTTTCGCGCGGCGCGACGGGCGAGGGGGACAAGTTTTCCGTGGCGAGTTTGGCGGCCACGAAATCATCGATGGGATTTTTGGCCCAACTGGAGGTGTGCTTCAGCGGCGTGGTTTTTCCCACGGGAATGAAAGACCAGAACGGCTGATATTCCGCGCCCTGTTGCACCCAGCGTTTGAGGAGGTCTTTGTCGGCGGCGGAGAGGACGCGATGGGATTTCTCGGGCGGCATCTGGTCGTCATCGGTGGCGAAGATGCGGCGGACGAGTTCGCTCTTGTTGGTGTCACCCGGTTTGACGACGAAAAGGTCGTTATCGAGTTTCTTGAACAAGCCGTCTTTGGTGTCAAGGCGGAGTTCCTTTTTGCGGGCGCGGGAATCCGGGCCGTGACAGGTGAAGCAGCGGTCGGAGAGCAGGGGACGGATCTGGAAATTGAAATCGATCTTGGAGGCATCCGCCGCCGGGGACGGCAGCGCGCACGCCATCAGGCCGAGGCCGAGCCAGATTAATTTCAGACGGGAAAACATTCCCAGCAAGCTAACACCGGGTACGTGGGGCGAAAAGTTGGAAGTCCGCCAAAGGTCATGCGAAAACTGACAGTGAAAGGGTGAAAAGTGTCAGGGACGGGCTGGTAGGACGGTCGCGGACTTAGGGGAGGTAGACACGATAATACCGGCCGGGCCGGTTTTTGGCGGTGCCATCCGTATAGGAATAATTACCATCACCAGGGATGTTATTGGTGGCGATGGAGGTCCAATGAACCAAGTCGGTGGAGGCTTGGACGACGACATTGGAGCCACCCGGGCCGGTCAATTGGAGCCGGAAGCCGCTATCGGTCATGCCGGTTTGCGTGGACACAAAACTCACAACGTTGCTCACGGTGGTGCCCACGGTATTGACCAGGTTGGCAACGAGCACAATCGCCGGGGTGCTGATGGCCGATCCGCTGAGATTTGTTGCCCGCAAGGTATACTGGCCGCCATCGTTGGACCCAACGTTTGTTATGGTGAGGGTGCTGACAATCACCAAGTTGGAACTGGTTAGGGCAGATTTGGCGGAAGGAACAAGCTTGCCATTGCAATACCAAGCCGCCCCTTTAAGGGTGGTAAGAGTTGTGATTGTGGTGGTTATGATGGCAATGCCTCCATTTGTGACAGCACCGCCCGAAGATAGGACACTTGGCAGGACAATCGGCGGGGTTATAACCGGAGGAAGAATGCCCTGCGCCAGGGTGCGAGTCGCCAAAATACCAATGAATACAAGGCACAGCGCCGCCTTTTTAAGGAGCGTATGCTGAATTAGCCTCGTAAAACTGACCATAGCTGGCGACATTTCAGCGACTTTTATGCCAAAACTGCCTCAAAACTAGAACCGGTAGGTCAATTTGAGACGAAAATTGATGCCATCCTGCTGAATGGCGCTTTGGACGTGGAAGCGGGTGGAGGGGACGGAGTACTCGTTGTTCAGCAAATTATAGACGCCGACGGAGGCATCGAGATTTTTGACGAGGTTCTGGCTGAAGCGGGTGAAATTAACGGTGGCATAGCCGGAGG
>DATHQS010000076.1:0-3318 GCA_035482455.1 Candidatus Acidiferrales bacterium
TCATGTTATCCAGGTCCGGCTGCAAATCATCCGGGTGGGTGAACTGCTTGAAATTCATCTTCATCAGCTCGGCCTGCGGATAGCCCACAATCTCGCAGAAACGCTGGTTCACGCTGACAAAGCTGATGGTGGCAATGTCACCCTGTGCGATACCCACCGGGGCCAGTTCAAAAAGCGCGCGAAAACGGGCCTCGCTGTCGCGCAGTGCTTCCTCTGACCGTTTCAATTCATCCACATCCGTGTTGGTACCGAACCATTGAACCACCCGCCCCTCCGCATCCTTCAGCGGCTGTGCCCGTGTCAGGAATCTGCGGAAACGTCCGTCGGCTCCGCGCAACGGGAATTCCATTTCGAAGGGCCGGGCCTCTGCGATGGAGCGCGTCCATTGTTCAACCACCTTCGGCAGCAATCGCGGATCGTGGACACTTTGCCAGCCCCACCCCTCCATCTGCTCCGGCGTCGTGCCGGTGTAGTCATACCAGCGCTGGTTATACCAGATCAGGAACCCGTCGGCCCGGGCAATCCATGCCAGTTGGGGAATGGAATTGGCGAGCGTCTGGAACCGGTGCCCGCTTTCCGCCACTTCGGCCTCCGCCTTTTTGCGCTCGGTTATGTCCGCGCGAATGGCCACGTACTGCCGCGGTTTGCCGTCCTCAATCAGGAACGGCACGATCGTGGTGGCCACCCAGTAAAACGACCCGTCCTTGGCCCGGTTTTTGATTTCACCCTTCCAGACCTTGCCTTGTGAAATGGTGCTCCAAAGATCGCGGATGAATTCCTTGGCATGAAAACCCGAATTGATGATGCGATGGTCCTGGCCGACCAGTTCCTCGCGTGAATATTTTGAGATCGCGCAAAACTTGTCGTTGACAAACGTAATCTTCCCCTGCGGATCGGTGATGGCCACGATGGCATGCTCATCGAGCGCGGCCTTCAGATCGCTGATCTCCTTGAACGAGGCCTTTAGTTTCTCCTCGGCCTGTTTGCGCTCGTTGACTTCCGTTTCCAGTTTCAGGGTGGTTTGCCGGATCTCCTTGGTGCGTTCTTGGACCCGCAATTCCAATTCATCGTAAGCCTTGCGCAAAGCATCCGGGCTGGGCAACGCGAGCGCCTGCGGAATCAATTTGACCAGCAATATGGCGGTCGGCACCGATGAAGCGGCGGTGATCGCCTTGATGGTCCCGGACAGCCAATAGTCCGCATGCCAGATGTTCCATATCTCCATCAAGTGCGATGTGCCGCAGGCCAGGATGAACACCGCAAAACACACAAACATCCAGTGAAATCTCAAGTCCTTCCGTTTGCGGACAAAGTAAATCAGCGTGATGGGAATCGAATAATAGGCCAGTACGATGAAAGCATCAGAGATCGCGTGCAAGGCGATCAAACTGGTTGTCCACAAGTAACACCCTCCATGAGGCATGAACGGTCCGGAACTGCAAAAGATGTCAGATATGCTCATGCCCCTGGTCCTCTTGAAGAAATGCTCGCTGCCATGAGGCCGGCATGCTTAAAAACATCGGGCGCGAACCCGTCACGTAAAAACGACGGGCCGCCGGCTTTCCCAAAACAACTTTGCTCAATCATACGCAATGCCCGCTGATGACCCACTGACTGGCTTCAATTGGGATAGTGAAGTGCCCGGGAAATTGCAACTCAGAAACCCCCTTCCGGTTGCATACTATAAGTGACAGTGCTCTTAAACGAGTTGCGTTGGTACTTATGCCTGGCGCTTCATTTGGCGGCGGGATCTTCCCCCAGAAAATCTGCAAAATACTTCTGGCTGCATTCCGGGCAGATGGAGTGCGTGAATCTGACGTCGGTGTGCTGGCAGATATAGGCCTCCACCTTTTGCCAGTAACCGCCATCGTTCCGGATGCTCTTGCACGAGGCGCAGATGGGCAGCAAACCGCTCAGGGTCTTTACGCGCTCCAGCGCCTTGGTGAGATCTTCTATCAACGTCAGCCGCTCTTCCTCGGCCTGTTTCTTTGCCGTGATATCCCGCGCGATTGTGGACGCTCCCACCACGCTGCCGTCAGCTCCCTTGATTGGCGAAATCGCGACCGATACCGGGATGATCACGCCGTCTTTGCGCTTCCGGTAAGTGTCTTTGAAACCGACCAGTTCACTGCGGCGCACCGCCGACATGATGTCCAGCAATTCATCCCGCTGGTTCAATGGAAACAGCTTCGCAATGGAATGCCCGATGATTTCCTCGGCCCGGTATCCAAAAATCCGTTCCGCCGCCCGGTTCCAACTCACGATGACGCTGTCCATGTTTTTGCTGTAGATGGCATCCTCGCTTGATTCGACAATTGCGGCCAGATGCCTCATCGCGGTATCGGCCTTGACTTTTTCGCGTCGCAGCTGTGCGGCCGCCATTTCGCGCTCGATGGCCGGCGCCAGCCGCGAAAAATTGCTTTTGAGGACGAAATCATCCGCGCCCGCCTTCATCACCTGTACCGCCACCTCCTCGCCGCATACGCCGGAGATCATGATGAACGGAACATCGATTTTGGACTCCTTCACCAGTTTCAGCGCCTCCGGGCCGCTGAACTGCGGCAGGTAGTAATCCGAGATGATCACGTCCCATTCATGCTGCTCCAGGGCGGCTTGCAGCTCCCACGAAGACTGGACCCGGCGATAGACCGGTTTGAAATCTTTGAAACGGAGCTCGGCAAGCAGCAACTCCGCATCAGCTTCAGAATCTTCCACCAACAATATGTGCAACGGCTTTGACATGACACCCTTTCTTTTCCCACGTTTTAAAGTTTTCTTAAGACCAGCCGGTTGCGCTTCGAATAACTGACTTTAACCCGTGATTTAATTCTGTCAAACAACGAATGCTTCCGGCCGCGTTTTTTTTGCGGACAGCCGGTTCCCACCGTCAGCCATGTAGGATGCGACCTTACTTCACGCCGGAATTGCCAGCTGTCACCGCCCGGTTTTAAAACAAAAAACGGGCGGGGAAAAATCCCCGCCCGTTGGGAATTTTAAAAAGATTGCAACTGCCGGCTTACGACGACATCTCACGCCGGATCACAGCGGCCAGCACCGGCGCACCGCCCGGCATGGCCGCCGTCGTGCCGCCATCCGGAACCTTGTTGGGCGTGAACAGGCGTGGCGAAAAGCTTGAAAACGACACTGTGATGGATAGCCTTGGCACTGATTGATTCACCCCATACATTTTCGTTTGATCGCATATCGGCGACCCAAGATCATGGCAGTCCCGGCTTTGTTGATTTTATTTTTCTTATTTTCGGCCTCCGAAAACGGCCATTCCCAAAACTCAAATCTCGTGACCGCCGCCGGCAGCCC
>DATHQS010000077.1:0-7153 GCA_035482455.1 Candidatus Acidiferrales bacterium
GTATAAGTCACCTGCGCCTGTACCAAGGTGCCAAGGGTGACCAAGGCGAGCGAAAGATATTTTGCCGCCAGATGGTTCACAACTTTCTGTTACGTTTGCGCAGATACAAGCCGCCGCCCAGCGACAATGCCAGCAAAGCGGTCGTGGCCGGTTCGGGGACGGGGGTGGCGGTGAGGATCAGTTCGGGATTGGCCGACGAAAAGGAGCGGGAGTTGAACAGGTAGCTGATCTGGCTGTCGGCCGCATAGAAATAGAGCGAAACATCACCACCGGCGGCGGCATCGGATACAAGCCCGCCGTCCAGCGACAGGCTATAGCTCGCATAGACATTGTTCCCCGGCGGCGTGTAGGTGTAAGTGCCGAGCGAATCGAAGGCGGCGAGGAGCGAGGAAATCGAGTTGAAATTGACGCCGGTTGGCTGCGGTGTGTTTGGGTTTCCAGTCCCTTCCACCCAGGAGTCGTTGGCAATCCAATCGATCCCAAAATTGCCGCCGTGGATGGTGTTGAAGATGGCGTTGCCGGGATTGGCGCCGTTGGTGCCGGCATTGCTGGCGAGCATGAGTGTCAGCCCGGAAAGGGACCAATTGCCGGCACCATAGGTGGAATTGAACTGGCTGATGGCCGTGGCGGTGTTGAATTTGATGACGCTGTCAAATTCGCCCTTGGCGGAGGAGGATGAGGCGATGGCGAGCGTGCCAGCGCCGCCGTAATTATTGGCGGCGAGATTGCCGGACGGGCCGTTGGCCAAAAACGCATCGTTGACGGTGTTGGTGAGGGTGAAGCTGGTGTCCGCGCGGCTAACAGATGACAGGGTAAATATCGCAGCGCAGACGATGATGGCCAGGCGATAGCGGTTCAAACTGGATGAGATGGGGTTCATGTTTTGTAAAAAATAATTTATTCAGTCACGGTCACAGGGAAAAACAACGGGCCGGGGCCGTTGGTCTGGCGGCCAAATTCCAGCAGGAAATTTTGCACGTTGGTGGAGAGCAGGAAAGCGGACAGCGCCCGCGCCCCGGCAGCATTGGCTTGCGGGAATTTCTTCGGGTTGGTTTCCATGACGATGAACGGGCGGCGCATGATGGGGTCGTTCTTGACGAGGATTTCCATCCCTTCCGCCGGCATTTTTCCCATCTGGGCGGGGATGTAGCCGACCACGACGTAGGCGTTGTTGGTCCGGGCGAATTGCAGGATGTTCCACTTGGAGATGGTGTCGTCGCGAATCACCCACTCACCCTTGGGCTCGACGCCGGAAAGCCGCCACAGGGTGTGGACAAGTTCACGGCTGCCGATGCCCTGGAAATCAACGAATGATGCCTTGGCTGCGGCGATCTGCCGGAGGGCGTCGGCGCCGTTCGTCATGCCGCGAATGTGCGCGGGGTCAGCGGGCGGACCGACGATGCAAAGTTCGTTGCGCGTCCATGGCCGCATATTCACGCCGTAGCCGTCGGCGACGAGGTCGGTGGTGATGTCGCCGGAGTGCATCGTGAGCAGGTCCACGTCGCCCGCGCGCATGACCTTGTCGAGATCCGGGCGTGGGCCGGTGGCGATCACTTCAACGCGATAGCCGGTTTGTGCCTCGAACATTTTTGCGATCGCGGGCCACAGGCCGGTCATGGTCATCCCGCCGATTACCGCGCAGCGGACGACGTGGTTGTCCGGCGTGATTTCCGGTTTCCGGTCACATGCTGAGTTGAGCAGCAACAGGCATAAGGCGGGAAGGATGAGGTGATTGATTTTCATCCGGTCAATAGGCCTGGGCCTGGCTGTCACTGGCCGTGCCGGTGAGCCAGCGGACGTCATCATGCTTTGGATCGCCCACGCCACAACCGACATAGGCGCCGGCAAAGGATTGCACCTGGCCAGTGAGAAAGAGCAGGTTCACCCGGTTGGAATGACGTGCCACGACGCTGTACGCCCGCGTGGACGGAAAGATGGCGGAATATGGGCCGGGCGCATCGCCCATGGCGACGACGCAGGACGGATTTACGACTTCACCGAACTTGGTGGGCGATGACAGGTTCCAGGGCGAAAGATTCATGTTCATGCCGTAGGGGAGAAAGTATGTTCCACCGGGATTATCCGCGGTCGGGCAGATGAAGACAGACTGGCTGTGCGCGGCGGGTGCGGCATTGTTTGTGACCGTCTGTTGAAACGAGGGCAGCGCCAGATAGGACGGCAGGGCATTGAACCAATCCGTGGGCCGGTCGATCTGAAACAGCGCCTGCACGCCCTGTCCGCGGCGTGGGAGATAATCCAGGTTATCATCGGAGTACATCTGGAAGGCGTATCCCCATTGGCGCAGGTTGCCGACGCACTGGGTGGCGCGTGCCCTTTCCTTGGACCGGGCGAGGGCAGGGAGGAGCAGGGCCGCCAGGATCGCGATGATGGCGATGACGACCAGAAGCTCGACCAGCGTGAAACCGTTTCCCCTCACGCGCCAAGGGAAACATAAACCGTTATATTCTGTCAAATATAACGGATAATGAAACTGTCAATGGCGAAGAAGTTTTTGCAAGACCTCCCAGTCCGGCCTGGCGGCCTTCAGGCTGTTCTCTTCCATGCGCCAGTACGCCACCAGCACCTGTTGGCCGGTGGCCGTCAAGTCCGCGCCGCCGCGCTTGTTGCCGCCGCGGATGGCGGTCACGACGGGTTGGTGAAAGCAACCGTTCATGGCCTGGACCAGCGACCAGGCGCGCATGTAGGACATGTCCATGCGCTTCGCGGCCTCGCCAATGGAACCCGTCTCGGCGATGAGTTCCAGCAACTCGGCCTTGCCCGGACCGAAGGCGATTTTTGATCCACACTGGATGCGGAGCCGCGGACGCAGTGTGAAGGTTTTGGCGTGCTTTTTTGATTTAGCCATGGTTCTGAGCATGGTGAAAAATATTTGCGGATTCAACGGTCTTTGTCCGTGCGCCGCTGGGCGCGTTCGCGGGCTTGACGGAGGGCATCAATCGTGGATTCCGCGCTGGGCGGTTTTGCCGGGGCGGGTTTCGCTTCGGCTGGAGCTTTTGAACCTGCGGCGGGATTTTTGGCCGCGGCTGTGACCGGCAGGGTGGGCTTTCGCGCCGGCTTGCGAACGAGCCACGGGAAGGCCGGTTTTTGCGCCGGTATGGCCGCCGGAGCTTCCGCCTCCTCGCTTTCGGCCCGGGCAGCGGTAACGGCTTTGCGGCCAAACAGGCGTGAAACCCAGCCGGTGCGCCGCTCCAGAATCTCCAGCAAAAATAAAATCGCCCCAAGCACCAAAAGCCAGGGCGCAAGTTCGACGTAGCGGGGCCGGATGGGAAGCTCGTTCCAGATCTTGGGAATCTCAATCCGTTCGGTTCCGCCGGTTGTCGTGGCAATCTGGGCGAGGGTGGCTGCGCCGCGTCCGGGCTGGTCGGGCGCAAACTCGGGTGAGTACGGGAGGCACGCTGCGGGCAGCGTGACCGGCTGCTGCCCGGAAATCTCCACCGTATTCAAGATGGTTTCCCGTCCGGCCACCGGAATGGCGGCTTCCAGCAGGTCGGCGTTTTTCCATTGCAAAGACACGGTATCCTTGGCTGGCGCGGCCCCAGGAAGCCCGTGTAAAATGTGGACGCGCGGCAGGTTGGAAAAAGGCTCGGACTTGCGTTCGGGGTCGAGGTGCAACTGAACAAAGCACACGCCGTCGCGGATTTCCTGTGTCAACAGCATGTCATCCGGCAACGGCTGGCGCTTGCCGGCGGTCCAGCGCGCCAGGGTGGCATAGAATTCACCGGCCTGGTCCCAGTGCGCAAAATCACCGCTGTATTTCCCATCGGCCTCGCCGAGATAGCACAGCACGCGGCCGCTACCGGCATTCCATGACGCGACGACCGGAGCCTTGTATTCATCGCCGGTGACCGCAGCCAGGTTGGCCTCGGGGCGGATGTAGCAAAGATTGTATCCACCAAGGGCCGGCGGCGGCGAGACCGGCTGGGAGCCGAGGAGGGAGAAGCCGGCGGTGAACGCGAACGGCGTCGGCTGGTCGATGAACGTGCTGCGGGCGATGGTGAAGGTGTCTTGCGCGAAGATGCGCGGAATTTCGTCCGGGTTGTCGCTGAAATAACATTGGCCGCCGCCGCGCTTGGCGATGTCCTTGAGGAGATTCGCGTCGCAATCATGGTCCGTGCCCAGGCCGACGACGCTCACGGTCACATCGGCCTCCCGCAATTTGTCCACGATATCCTCGTAGTGCATGGACTGCTCGGAGTCCGAAGCATCGGCGAACAGGATGATATGCCGGGTCTGGGCCTTGGCGGACTGAATCATCTTGGCCGAGGCGACGAGCGCCTCGTAGATGTAAATGCCGCCACCTTCCGAGCCGATGGCCAAAATTTTGGAGCGATACGAAATGTTGTGTTCCACGGTGTCGAGCGGAACAATCTCATGGGGCGTGGTATCCACGGCATAAACGCCGATCTCGTCCATGGGTGAAAGCAGATCGAGCACGGACACGGTGCCGAGGTCGGCGAGGTCCATCTTGATGCGACCGCCACCGGCGGGCATGGCCATGCTGCCGGAACGGTCCAGCGCGACAACGACCGCCACGCTCAGTTTGCGATGTTCGCGGCGCATCTCCATCGAGATGGGCAGCACGCGCTCCAACGGCGACTTGAAGTAGCCGCCCGGCCCGTAGGATTTCTGGCCGCCGGTCATCAGCAGCCCGCTGCCGGTTTCCTCAACCCACGACGCCAAGGTTTCCATGCCACTCATGCCGATCTGTCCGGCGGGAACATTTTCAACCAGCACGGCGGAAAACTGCGACAGTTCCTCGAGCGACCATTGGCATTGGGTCGGAGTTTTACCAACGACTTCAACGCTGCCCTTGCGCAACAATTTCACGAGGCCGGAAGCCTCCCCCGCGGACGAAACCACGAGCAAGGGACGGGCGCCTTCCACGCCCACGAGCGCGCGGGCGGAATTGTTTTCGGGGATCGGGTCGTCCTTGGCGCCCTGGATGGTGAGCACGTATTCGTTCACCCCGGCCTTGGACGCGCGGTCGCGGAACATCAGGCGCGTCCGCCCGGCGGAGACCTGCTTACTGCCGGAGGAGATGATCTCATCGCCGCGCCGCAGCTGGTACTGAATCTCCTGATCGGTGGGTGCGACCACCCAGGCGCTCAATACGAACGCCTGGCCGGGCAGAACGGATTCTGGGGTGAGGAAGCTTTGGATGGCGACATCACCAATCTGCGGGCGGGCGAGCAGGCGGAAATCCACCGCCACACCCCGGCCGGCGGCCCGGGCGGCAGCGGCGGCGGGATCCTTGCCCGTCCATTTGCCGTCCGATAAAACAAGGATGCGTCCGCCCCCGTCGGCCGGGATCAACGAGAGCGCGGATTCAACCGCATCGTTCAAGCTAGAATGGTCCGTCCCGACCTGGGCCGCAAAGCCACCAAACTCACCCCGTTGCGGCAGTTGCTCGACGGCGGGCACGCGACCGAAGGCGATCACGCCCAGTTGGTCACGCGGACCCATGGATTTATGCAACAGACCGATGATCTCCTTTTCCGACGCATCTGAATTGGCGGGCATGGATTCGCTCCGGTCAGCGACGACAATCACCGTTCCTGCCCGGTCGGGGAGCTTGATGGCCAGCTGGGCCAAGGCCAGCACAATCAAGACCAGGACCACGGCGCGTAAAATTTTCAAGCCGCGGGCCGGCAGCGGCCACGCAAACCAGGCGGCGGCCACGGGAATCAGCAGCAACAGCCAGACAGGTTGGAAAAGGGTGAGCATGTCAGGTTCCTCCTTTCGCCGTCTTGACGAGATAGAGATGCAGCGTGAGCAACCCCAAGGCGAGCAAGGCAAAGATCCAGACCAAGGAAGCATCTTCGAGCCGCCGCTCGGCGTGGTCGTCCCAGCGTCCCCATTGACCACTGGCGCAGGCCGACAAATCGGATTCGTCGGCGGCGATGGCGTTCACGGCAAATTCGTTGGTCGTCCGGCCCATGGCCACGGAATAAATGCCTGGCAAGGGCGTTTCCAGCGCGAGTTCGCCGCCGGTTTTGGGGAAAGTCGTTTTCATACCGTCGGGCTGGGTGACGATGACGGCTTCGTCCTCGGTTTTCAAAATCACCTCCGCACCCAGCCGGGTGTTGCTCTCCTTGAGACCGGGCATTTCGGAGATCCGCCATGAGAGGATATTCCAGAAGAGAACCGGCCAGGCCGGGGTGCTTTGGAGCGTGGAGAGCCCGGGGTTCAGGTTCAAGGTCAGGTGGCGCCGGCCCTGCGCGTCTTCCCGCGTGGAAAGCAGCGGCGTGTTGCCGGCGAGAATCACGGGCAGGTCGCCGGGTGAATTGGTGAGCGTCGCGGCCGCCCAGATGACACCTTCGAGACCAAGGCCGCCGGCGAGCGGATGCGAATTGTCCACGATGAAAGGGCCGGTGTAGGCGTTGGTGGCACCGGCGCTCAACCAGCGCAAACTCCAGGAATTGCTGTTCACCACGGCATCGGTTTCGTGGATGACGATCTCGGGGTTGTCGGATATCGCGGCGCGCAAACCCGTCGCGTCGAGCGTGCGGTCGAGCAGCGCCGTCAAGGTCTCATCCGGCAACGAGACCTGGACGCGGACGTGCTTGCGGATGGGCGGAAGCAACCGGATTTCGTTGTCCCCGGCCAGCGAATCGTCATCGAGCGTGGCGTGCAATGATGGCGCCGTTGAGGGAATGTTGAACACGAGGCGCTGGCTCTCATGCGCGCCGAGCTGAACCAGGGAGCCCTGCGGCGCGTTAGAGCCGGTTTGCACGATCAATCTGGTGGAACGCGCGCCGGCAGAATAGTTGGCGATCTCCAGGAGGCAGCGGTCCTGGTCGCCAAACGCGGTGCGCGAAGCGTTGACGATGGCAAAATTATCCAAAGGCAGCCCGAACGAGTGCCATTCGAGCCGCGGGTTGGTAATCTTTTCGTCAGCGGGCTTGTGGTCGGTAAGGACGAGGATGTTGGCCTGTTGCCGGCCGAGTTCGGCCGCGAGCGTGATGGCCGAATCCAGTCCGGCGTCCGGGGACCAGCATTGCCATTGCGGCAACAGCCCGTCGATTTCGTGCCAGTTTTTCGCGGTGGAGCCGAGTGAACGCGGCCCGGTTCCGGCCAGGATCAGGCGCGTGGACGGCGGCGGCTGGTGGCGGTAAAGCTTTTCCAAAAATGC
>DATHQS010000078.1:0-6641 GCA_035482455.1 Candidatus Acidiferrales bacterium
GGATTAAACCGCTCCACGTGCCCGACCTGTAGCACACAGCCCTTCTTCTTGGCCAATTCGATCAGTTCCCCCGCCTGCGCCGAATTGTCCGTGATGGGTTTCTCCACGAGGACATGCTTCCCCTGCTCCATCAATTTTTTGGCGATCTCGAAATGCAGGATGGTCGGCGTGACGATGTTCAGCGCGTCACTGGCGGCGGCGGCTTCCTCGAGCGAGTTGAAGACATGCAGCTTGTTCTTCTCGGCCACCGCCCGGGCGTTGGCAGTATTTGCGTCATAAATACCGGTCATCTCAACCAGACCGGCGGCGTGCAGTTCTGAATAAATCCGGGCGTGATGCTGCCCCAACGACCCCGTGCCAAGAACGGCAACTTTGACTTTGTTCATCCGCAAAGTTTGCCAGCGAACCGGGCCCACGCCAAGAACGCAAAGCGGCTGGAGCCCAACCTCCATCATCCCTGCTTCAATCGGATGGCTTTGAATTGGCTTTCCCATGGGTAAAAATGGGTTTGGTTGGCTTTAATTTGGGTTTAAAATGGCTTTATTTGGCTTTATTTGGCTTTGTTTTTTGGCGTCAAAATCACTATTCCACATCGGTAAAATCAGGCGATTATTGCATTTCTAATTTGGCTTTGTTTCGTAATTTTAATGTTTTTTCTGACGCGCCTTCCCTTTGATATCAATTTCACCTCCACCGTCCGGCAGTCGCGAAGCGTTTGGAGTGCGGCCGCTTCAGCGCCGCTTTCGCTTGCAACGGCAGTACCCGGATCCGCCGGCAGCCTCCGCACCCACAGGATGGTTTCGTCATTCGTCATTCATGTTTGTAATGTCACGCCTCCATCCTGCCAGACCAGGTTGGACAAAGGCTGTCCAACCCTGAAAAAATCCGGGAGTATGTAGATAACGCAAATTGGAGATGTCTGGAAAAATGGTTGTTTTTGAAAACGGGCGATCGTGTTGATTGCAGCGCCGGCAAAATGAGGCAACCAGGTAAAGCCAGTTGCCGCTTTTGACCTGATTTGCGTTAAATACATACTCCCGAAAAAATCCCGGCACGCCAACTTTCTTGCTGAACTTTGTCCGGCCGCCTCATAAACTCCTGCCGTGCCAGTACTCGCATACATCCTCACCGCGCTTGGTGCCTATCTGCTCGGCTCGATTCCGTTCGGCTTTGTCGTGGCCAGGATTAAGGGCATCGATATCCGCAGCGTCGGCAGCGGTAATATCGGCGCCACGAATGCCATGCGCGTGCTCGGCAAGCCGGCGGGGATATTCGTGCTGTTGATGGACGCTTTAAAGGGCTACCTCGCCTGCGGCATCCTGCCATCCCTGATTTATAACACGCTGGCCCCGCATTATTCCGGGTTGTACACCCTCTTTCAAAATGAGCCGGCCGAATTTCAGGCGCGGTTCACCGTCTTGGCCGGTATCTGCGCCGTGCTCGGCCACAACTACACCTGCTGGCTCAAATTCAAAGGCGGCAAAGGCATCGCCACGACCGCCGGGGTCTATCTCGCGCTCGCACCATGGGCGGTGCTGGTGGCACTGGTCGTTTTCATCCTCGCCGTGCTGCTCTCCAAATATGTTTCCGTCGGTTCCATCTCCGCGGCGGTCGCCCTGCCCGTGACGGTCTGGGTGATGACGCCACACAATCTCCTGCTGGGCATCGTCACCACCATCCTTGGCGCAATGGCAATCTACAAACACAAATCCAACATCCAGCGGCTCAAGGCCGGCACTGAAAACCGGCTTGGCAAAAAACCCGCCGCCACAGGAGGTGCCAAGTGAAGATCACTGTTCTCGGCGCCGGCGCCTGGGGCACGGCCCTCGCACGGCTTTTGTGCGATGGCAAAAACAACGTCACCCTTTGGGGCCATGATGCGGCGCATCTGGAAGACCTGCGCAAAACCGGCCGCAACGAACGCTACCTGCCCGGCATCACCCTGCCGCCGGATTTGAAACTGGAAGCTGACCTGCCCAAGGCGGTTGCACACGCCGGGTGCGTTGTGGTCGCCGTGCCGTCCAAGGCGTTCCGCGCCGTTACCCAATCGCTCACCAATTTTTCCGGCATCACCGTCAGCGTGACCAAGGGCATCGAGCAAACCACCGGCTTGACGATGTGCGGCGTCTTGAAACAGAACGCACCCGCCGCCCGGCACGCCGCCCTCTCCGGACCGTCGCTGGCATTGGAGGTGGCGCGGGGCGTCCCCACGGCGATCGTCGCCGCCAGCGAAGACACCGCCACCGCCGCGGCCGTCCAAAAACTTTTCCATCGCCCGACGTTCCGCGTTTACACCAGCAACGACCTGATCGGCGTTGAGTTAGGCGGCGCCTTGAAGAATGTTATCGCCATCGCCTCCGGTGTTTGCGACGGCCTTGGCTTTGGCGACAATTCCAAGGCCGCGCTCGTCACGCGCGGTCTCGCAGAAATCCGCCGGCTCGGCGTGGCCTGCGGCGCGCAGCCGGACACCTTCCCGGGCTTGAGCGGCCTCGGCGACCTCATGGTCACGTGCTTTTCCAAGCTGAGCCGCAACCGCGGCTTTGGCGAACGCCTGGGACGCGGTGAAAAAGTGGAAGCCATCCTCGCCAGCGCCGTTTCCGTCGCCGAAGGTTATCCCACCACCAAATCCGCCCAGGCCCTGGCGCGCAAGCTGAAGATTGAAACTCCTATCATCGATGAGATCTACGCCGCGCTCTACGAAGGCAAGCATCCCGCGAAGGCCTTGCAAGACCTGACCGCGCGGGATTCCAAGGCCGAGGACTGAATTAATTGTTCGCCGGCGGACTGGTCATCCACTCGCTGACGGCATGTGCCTCGCCGCAGTCGAGACATTGCGTAACGCTGTATTGCGTTCCGCAGTGCGGACAAACGCCTTGGGTCAAGAAGGTGTCAAATTGCTTCGCACATTTTCCGCAGCGCCAGAGTTCACCCAGCGGCGGCGCGGTATGGCATGAAGGACAGGCAAAACCTGCCCGCCGCGGAAGCTTGGCGATGCGCGCCAGCGCCCATGCTTCCTTCAGTCCGCTCCAGCTTCTCATGGCGATGAACACGGCAATGACCCCCAGCCAGCCACCGTTCGCCGCATCATGCCGTACAAAATAAATCCAGGCCGCCAAAGCCAGCAAGCCGGCCATGCCAATGAAACCGATGATGCTGGCCACCAGCAAACTTTTGGCGCGACCGATGACAAACCACAGCAGCGACCGCAAAATTTGGCCCCCGTCCAGCGGATATACCGGCATCATGTTGAAGATCAGGAGGCCGATGTTGATCCACCAAATGTTGTGAAGCAGTTCATACGCATTCGGATTTGTATCATGCCAGCCAAGATGAAAACTGGCCGACCAGAGTGCCGCTATCACGGGAATCAAGGCCACATTGACCAACGGCCCGGCGGCAATGCTCCACAGTTGCGCCCCCGGACGCTGCGGCGGCGAGACATAGGCCACGCCGCCTAAAAACCATAGGATGATATCGTGGGTTTTCCCTCCCACGGAACGGCAGGCCAGCTGATGACCAAATTCATGGATCAATACGATCAGGAACAGCGACAGGTATTCCAGCGCATTCCAGATCAATGATGAGTAGACATGGGTGCGTGTTTGGAAGGAAAAGACCGCCATCACCACCCACATCCAATGGACATAGACGGTGATGCCCGCCAGCGTGAAGATCTTGAATGAACCTTTGTTCGTCGGCATTTACATCGCCCCCTTGATGAGCTTGAGCAGTTCCGCGTGCGACTCCACGGATTTGAACTGCGGAAATTCCGCCTTCACCTTCTCCGGCGCGTGGATGAGGAAACCCACGTTCGCCTCCGTCAGCATGCCGGTGTCGTTGTAGGAATCGCCGGCGGAGATGACGTGGTAGTTCAGCGCCTTGAAGGCCGCCACCGCCTTGCGCTTCTGGTCCGGAATGCGCAGCTGGTAACCGGCGATGCGGTCGTTCTCCACGATCAGCTTGTGGCAAAACAACGTCGGCCAGTTCATCTGCCGGATAAGCGGCTGGGCAAACTGTTCAAAAGTGTCGGAAAGGATGATGACCTGCGTGAGGCTGCGGAGCTCATCCAGAAATTGCTTTGCCCCGTCCAGTAATGGCAGTGTGCCGATGACATTTTGGATGTCCGACAGCTTGATGCCATGGCGGTCGAGGATGCCGATGCGGTAGTTCATCAGCTTGTCGTAATCCGGCTCGTCGCGTGTTGTGCGGCGGAGTTCGGGGATTTTGGTCTTCTCGGCGACGGCGATCCAGATTTCCGGCGTCAACACGCCTTCCATATCCAAAGTGACAATGACTTGTTTCACGGGCGCGCAGTTTTTCAGAACTCCCGCGCCATGTCCAGCCTCGCTAAATCAGTCGAATCGTCGGTTTGCCGGAAAGAGGTTACGGCTTCGGCGCGTACCCCATCTGCACCATGACCTTTTGCCCGTCACCCAGGACGTAGTTGATGAAGTCTTTCGTCTTGGCCGATTCCTTGGCCCCGTCCGTATAAAAGCGCAAGGTGCGCGCATAGGGATATTTCTTCCCGTTCACCGTCTCCGCGCTGGGCACCACGCCGTCAACGCTCACCGCTTTTGTGCCCGCATGTTGCACTTGGTCGAGCCCGGCATAGCCGATGCCGTTCGGGTCTTTGGCCAACGCGTCAGCGATGCCCAGGTAACTGGTGAAAAGCTGGACGTGCTGATCCCCGTAATCCTGATAGCCCATCGCCAGTTCCTTGAAACCGAGATAGGTGCCGGACACCGGATCACGCAGATACAGGTGCACCGGCGCATCCGGTCCGCCGACTTCCTTCCAGTTCTGGATCTTGCCGGTGAACAGACCCTGCACCTGGTTGCTCGAAAGGTTGCTTACAGGGTTGGCCGCGTTGACCAAAATGCTCACCGTATAGGTGCCCAGGATGTATTCCTTGATCTGCACATTGCGCAACTGCGCGATCTCCTCCTGCTCCTTGGAGACCGGCTTGGAGGCACCGGCGATGTCACAATAGCCCCCCATCAACGCGCCGATGCCAAAAGCGGAACCTTTGAACTCCACATCAAAGGCGGCATCCTTGTGGTCTTTTTTGTACTCGGCAATCAGGCGCGGCGCGAGTTCCTCGCCGATGGTGTTGGAGCCGCGGATGGTGACCTTGTCCTGGGCCAGGGCGGAAATCCCGATAAAAATGGCGAGGGCGGAAACGAGGGTTTTGCTGAGGCGCATAATGGTTGGGTTCGGATTCATCTATCTCTCCTACATGGTTTAACGAACTGCCCGTCCATCTTCCACGAACCGCCGCGTTCTTCAAGGGAAAAATGACCGGGCCTGGCGCATTGCCAGAAATGCTCCAAATCCCGGTTCGACTGTTTAAGACTGTTATTCACTGTTAATCGCTGTTTTTTCCACCTCCGGCACACCCTTAAAGGTGGAGTTTGTCGCGCCCCGTCGCGCCATAGCGCAGCGAAGGCGGATGCGACTGGTGGCCGTCCGCAAGGACCCCACGCGGTGGGCACTTTGAGGCATGGCCATCCCCACACTCGCCCAGCACCCAGTGCCCGTGCGGCTGGTGGCAGTACGCCAAAGGTGGCCCGTGCGGCACGCACAAAAATTAAACGGTCGGATTCAGTCGGATTCAGTCGGATAACCCGGACGCCCTTGGGAAAGAACGGAGCGCGGCTGTGTCGCAGACCAGCCGCAGCAACCACGCTTGGAACCGGCACATTCGGCCGCGCCAAATCACTCGTCATTCGGGCTTCGTCATTCATGGTGGCAGTACGCTAGTAACATTATGGTTTCGTCATTCGCAATATCCACATCCCACCCTATCACCGCCGCCGGCCCGCCGTCATTCCGAATAGATTCCGATTCATTCCGCCCCCCATCCTCGCCCGGTGCGGAAATAGCCCGTCCGGCGTCGGCTCCGGCCACCCACCCTCCGATTTTGCATTCTTCATTTTTCATTCAACTGTGCCACCCCCGGTTGGACAAAGGCTGTCCAACCCAAAAAACCTCTCCGAAAAAATTGACGGGGAAGCGCGGACCGATTTCTTCCGAAAGTTCTTGTAAGTTTTTTACGACAG
Source organism: Candidatus Acidiferrales bacterium (assembly GCA_035482455.1). GTDB lineage: Bacteria > Verrucomicrobiota > Verrucomicrobiia > Limisphaerales > UBA11358 > UBA11358. Next base: position 6,060 of record DATHQS010000078.1, read on the forward strand.
GCGTAAAAACGATTCGCTTCATCAAAAAAGCGTCTCTTTGGGAACACAAAGAGATTCGGAAGGGTTGGGTTATGAGGATAACAAAGGTAACTGGGTTGGGTCTGGACGGCCGGGACGCTTCTCCGACTGATACGCTAATCCTTTATCCCCGATCGGCGTTTTTTCGGGCGCATTTCAGCTTCCCCTTTTTTTCACCTATGAAAACTTTTAGCACCCTCGCCATCACGTTGCTGTTTTGCCTCGCCACCCGTGCCGCCACCCAGCCTGCGCCGGACCCGTCCGCACCCGACCCCGCAGTGCCCCCGCCCACCGCCTATCAAATTGTCAATCGCGATGCCAACAGCCGTGTCTGGCAGCGTGACAGCTACCTGAAACTTCCCGATGGCCACATCGCCACCCAGCATCATTCTTTCACGGAAATTGCCGCTGCCCTCCACTATCAGGACTGTCCTAACGACCAGTTCATGAGACTGATTTAGACCTTAAAGTGGTTGACACTTCAATGATAAATGGAGTGTTAACATGAATGAACAAACAGCAGTAGAGAAGAAGAGGACAGGCCCCCCGAGGGGGGCCGCCGGC
>DATHQS010000079.1:0-4546 GCA_035482455.1 Candidatus Acidiferrales bacterium
GACGAATGGCCGGAGCGGACGTCAAAGGTACTGTGGTCGATCTGGGTTCGACCATGGTCCGGGTGTCCGCTGCACGGGGTGCAGGCCGGCAACTGATTGTGGCGCAAGGTCCGTCAGGCTTTGTCAGGCTTTGTCAGACCCTAGTATTGGCGAGGCGCATCCGCTCCGGCGATCCCGCAGTGGCGGGACAGACCTCCACACTCCAAGGCGGAATCGAATCATCCGAATCGCTGCCGGTTGGTCCACGCGCTGCGAGTTGGGACAACTCGCGCTCCGGCCGCGTTCGGCGCAAGTCCGCAGCGGCAACCATTCAAAGGGATTCAAACCGTTTCAAACGATTTCAAACCGATTCAAAGCACTTTTTAAAAAATATTTGCAGACGGCCATCCGTGTCATTTTATCGGCGATGCCAAAAATACGATTGTAAACATATGCGCACCAAGACCATCCAAGTAAATCCGACCAAATCCAACTAAAAAATTATTTAACCGCCAAATACACAAAACACACGAAAAAGCCGGGAACTGAAATCGGCAAAAAGGCCAATGAAAACGAAAAAATTAAACCAAGTTAAACCAAATTAACCCCCTTATGTTTTAGCTGCCAAGTGCAAACCGCACTGGCAAAACAAAGATTGGGTAAGGGCGCGGCAAAAAGAACGTCGTGGATATAAGCGAATCAGGCTCCTCTCTCCGGCTCTCTCCTCGTTGGGCGAGGAGAGAGGGCATACAGCACATCGCGGGCTATCCGGCAGGCAACTCCCTGCGTTTCCTGTGCACGCATTCGAGGACGGGGACGAAGGAGATGGGCTACCAGCCAGACGTGGCCAGCAGTTTGGCGCATGGGCAGCATCAGTTCCTTTTGCCGGATTCGTGGTTTGACCAATGCATTGCAACAACCTAAACTCATCGTCCGTTTTGCTTTTACACTTTTAATATGAAAATCATTGTTTGCGACCCCATCTCGCCCAAAGGCATCAAACTGCTCCAGGCGCGCCCGGAATTTAACGTCGTGGTCCTGCCGAAACCGCCGACGGAGGATGAACTGATCGCCATCGTGGGCGATGCGACCGCGCTGGTCGTCCGTTCCGAGACGAAGGTGTCCAAGAAGGTGATCGAGGCCGCAAAGCAGTTGCGGGTGGTCGGCCGCGCCGGCGTGGGCGTAGACAATGTGAAGGTGGAAGAAGCGACGCAGCATGGCGTCGTGGTGATGAACACCCCCGGCGGTAACACGATCACCACCGCGGAACTGACTTTCACCATGCTGCTCTCACTGGCGCGCAAGGTGCCGCAGGCGCATGCCACCATGATCGGTGGCAAATGGGATCGCAAGAGCTTCTCGGGTGTGGAGTTGCAGGGCAAGACCATGGGCGTGCTCGGCATGGGCCGCATCGGCACGGAAGTGGCCAAGCGGGCGATCGCCTTCGGCATGCGCGTGCTGGCGTATGACCCGTATCTCACGGAGGAACGTGCGAAGGCCATCGGCGCGGAGTTCGCCGCGGACCTCGACCACGTTTATCGCGAGGCTGATTTCATCACCGTGCACATGCCGGTGACGAATGAGACGAAGGAAATGCTGAACGCGGCGGCGTTCGCGAAGATGAAGCCCGGCGTGCGCATCGTGAATTGCGCCCGGGGCGAGATCATCTCGGAAACCGACCTGATCGCCGCGCTGGATTCCAACAAGGTGGCCGGCGCCGCGCTGGACGTGTTCGCCGTGGAACCGTTGCCGGCGGATCATCCGTATCGCAAGCATCCCAACCTCATCCTCACGCCGCACCTCGGTGCGAGCACGAAGGAAGCGCAGGAAAAATGCGGCATCGAAGTGGCGGAAGTCATCGCGGGTTATCTGCTGACGGGTGAAGTCCGCAACGCGGTGAACCTGCCGTATCTCGATGCGAAGACGTCGGAACAGGTGAAGCCATATCTGCCACTGGGTGAAGCGCTGGGCAAATTGCTGGCGCAACTGGCGCCGGCCGGCACCGACAAGCTGCATATCACTTACGGCGGCGCCGCGCGGCTGCTGCCGAACATCGATCCTGTCACGCGCGCGGTCCTGCGCGGTTTTCTGAGCACCAGCAATGTGAAGGACGTCAACAACGTGAACGTCCGCAGCGTGGTGCAGAGCATCGGCATCACCGTCGAGGAAAAGAAATCGGACGAGCCGGTGACGTTCAACGAATGGGTGCATGTGCAGGCGTTCAAGGGTGCGGAGAAACTGGTTTCGGCCGGCGGCACGTTCTTCGGCTCGCCGAACAATCCGCGCATCGTGCGCCTCTACAGCCAGTCGGTGGAGATTCCCGTCACCGGCACGTTATTGATGCTGAACAACAGCGACAAGCCGGGCATCGTGGGCCACCTGGGCACGGTTCTGGGCAAGCACAAGGTGAACATCGCGAGCATGAGCCTGGGCCGCGACATCTGCGGCGGCAAGGCCCTGACGGTGCTGAGCCTGGACAGCGTTCCGCCGCAGGCGGTGCTGGATGAGTTGCAGAAAGACCATGACATCAGCAACGTGAAAGTGGTAAAGTTATAACCTTGTTTTTGAACTGAAACAAAATCAGCCAGTCCAATTTAAAAAATGAAATTGAAATCGATCCTTTCCGCCACGCTGCTTGCCGGCGTGATCTCCGCTCGCGCCGTGACCGGTGGCGACACGACCAACAGCGCCGCCAACCCGGACACGATGACGGCCCTGTTTGGTGATCCGGTGATCGTCAAGGGCAAGGGATTTGAGATCAAGCGCAGCGAACTGGACACCGTGGTGACGGGCGCCAAGGCGAATGCGGCCGCGGCGAACCAGTCGTTGCCGGCGGGTTTTGAGATCAGCGTGCTGAACCAGCTGGTGACCATCCAGCTGCTGCTGCAAAAGGCGACGCCCGCCGACAAGGCGGCGGGCCAGGCCGAGGCGGACAAGCAGTACACGAACCTGCTGGCCAATTTCAGCTCCCCCGAGGCGTTTGCGCGCCAGCTGAAGATGGTGGGCATGACGGAGGCGGATCTGCGCGCCAAGGCGACACAGGAAGCCGCCGCCAAGAGCGCATTGAGACGCGAATTGAACCTGAACGTCACGGACGCCCAGATCAAAAGCTATTTCAGCAACCACGCGGCGACGTTTGAGGAGCCGGAAAAGGCGCATGTCCGCCACATCCTGCTGCTGACCATCGACCCGAAGGAAAACACGCCGCTGCCGACCAATGAGGTGGCCGCGAAGCGCAAGCAGATCGAAGACATCCAGAAGCGCGCCGCGGGCGGGGAAGATTTTGCGGCGCTGGCGAAGCAATATTCGGAAGACGCCACGACGAAAGTCGCGGGCGGGGAACTGACCCCGTTTGGCCGCAGCCAGATGGTGCCGGAGTTTGAGGCGGCGGCGTTCGCGCTGAAGCCCGGCCAGGTGAGCGATGTGGTCACGACGATGTACGGTTTCCATGTGATCAAGCTGATCGACCGCACGCCGGCCAAGACCTACGGTTTGACCGACTACGTGCCGCAGATCGACATGACGGTGGCCGCGTATATCAAGGGCCAGCTGGAAGGCGACCAGATCCGTGAACAAGCCCCGGCGTATGTGGCCAAATTGCGCAAAGATTCAGATGTGCAGATCCTTGACCCGAGCCTGAAGGCCCTGGAGCAGATCGTGCTGGAGGCGGCCACGAACAGCGCCACGGCGCCGGGCGGCAGCAATCCCTAACTTGCCAAACGGGGCGCGGCACGACACATTGACGACCTTATGAAGATAAAGATTGCCATCATCGTGCTGGCCATAGCCTGTATCGGGCTGGCGGTTGCGCTCTTTGCCACCAAGCAGCAAAGCGAGGAGCAGCACACGAAGGACCTCAGTTCCATCAATGACTTCTCCAACCGGGAGGTCGAGGTGAACATCCAGCTGAAGGATTTGAGCCAGGCCAACCTGGCGCTGACCAATGACCTGGCGCTGAGCCGCCAGGAAGCGATGGAGCTTTCGAATTCGCTGGTCGCCGCGAACGTGGTGCTGGCCAACGACCAGACCAACCTGGCCACCGCCCAGGAAGTGATCACGAACCTGACCTTCCGCGTCTCGGACCTGGAGGAGCAGAACAAGATGCTGGACCAACGCGCGCAAGAACTCACCAACACCATCGCGCAGTTGAACGCCAGCATCTCCAGCACGCTGGACAAGCTGGCGATCGCCGAGACCAACGCGTCCTTCCTGCAGGGCGAGCTGCAGAAGCAGATGACGCAGAAGGCCGAACTGGAACACAAGTTTAACGATGTCAATGAGGTCCGGGCGCAGGTGAAAAAGCTCAAGGATGAGATCTTTGTCGCCCACCGGGCCGAGCTGGCAAGGAACGACACGGGCGGCCGCAAGGGCGCGGAATGGCTCGCGCCACAGTCCGCGTCAGCCTACACCAATTCTTCCAAACTGCCGCCCAACTACGACCTGAATGTGGAAGTCGGTTCGGATGGTTCCGTGAAGGTCATCCCGCCCTTGGGCGCGACGAACGTCCCGGCCCACTGAACAGAATTGACCGTCGCCGGTTGCCATGCCGACATACGAATATTCCTGC
>DATHQS010000080.1:0-13263 GCA_035482455.1 Candidatus Acidiferrales bacterium
GTGGCGAGCATGGGGTCGATCAGGAGCACTTCAAAGCGTTCGAGATTCTTCGGCAGGCTTTTGTGATAGAACATCGCGCGCAGGGTGGTTTCCTCGCGTTTGAGGCCGATGAAACCGACGCGGGCGTGCGGAATCAGTTCCAGGATCGCATCCAACATCCCGAGGCCGGCGCGGAGGACGGGCACGAGCGCGACTTCGCGTTCGAGCTGGAGGCCGGAGCAGGGCGCGAGCGGCGTCTGCACGGTAGTCTTTTTCACGGCGAACGTGCGCGTGGCCTCGTAGGTCATCAGCGCGGCGATCTCGCCGAGCAGGCGGCGGAACTCCTGCGAGCCGGTGTTCTTGTCGCGCAGGCGGGCGAGGTTGTGCTGGACGAGCGGGTGCGAGATGACGGTGACGTTTTTCATAGTTGATCCAAGGCCGGAAAGGTCAGGCCGGAATTTAACGCAAAGACGCAGAGACGCAAAGACGCAAAGAGGGCAAAGCAAATTGCCATCGAAGCCGCTAATGGTGGCAGTAATCCGATGGTGGAGCCCAGGATCACAACCGGAATTTTGAAAATCGCTGTGCCTTTGCGCCTCTGCGTCTTTGCGTTAAAATTCCCCCGAATTATCATGGCTAAGGCCGGGGCGCTTTGGTTGTGCATATCGATTTATGCTGGTTGTCCGTCTTTAAAAGCGGCGCTGAAGCGACCGCACTCCAGACGCTGCGCGCGGTTTGCCAGCCGCACATCAAATGCGGGGCGGCCCGGGTTTCAGGCAGCCCGCCGCATCTTGATTTCAATGTCCCGGCATTTGCCAGAGGTAATAGAGGCAGCCGGAACGCAGCTTGGGGATGTCCACGCCGAGGTCCAGCTTGATGGTCTTGGCCTGGTTGTTCTGGCCGAACATGGAGAGGAAATTGCCGAAGTCGTAACGTTCGCGGTATTCGACGAGGTTGGCGTCCTTGATGTGGGCGATCTTCAGGGTGCGGTCCACGGCGTCGTCGAAATCACCGAGTTCATCCACGAGGCCCAGGTCATAGGCCTGGGTGCCGGAGACGACGCGGCCGTCGGCGAAGTCCTCCCAGTTCGGGGCCAGTTCCTTGCCCTGGTCATCCTCCTGTTTGAATTCCTTTTTGTTCAGCGCATAGGAGTTGGTCCGGCCATCGTAGACGATGCCCTTGAATTTCTCGTAGGTCTCGGTGATGAGCGCCTGGACCATGGCGTGCTCCTCCGCGGGAATTTCATTGGTGGCGCGGTCGGGGCTGAGCATGTCCTTGAACTTGCCGCTCTTGTAGGTCATGGGGGCGACGCCGATCTTGTCCATCAGGCCGCGGTAGTTGTAGCCGTGCATGATGACGCCGATGCTGGCGGTGAGGGTGAGCTCGTCCGCCACGATCCAGCGGCAGGGCGCGGAGATGTAATAGCCGCCGCTGGCCGCGAGGCTGCCCATGGAGCAGATGACGGGCTTGCCCTTTGTGCCGATCTTGCCGTGGTCGTCTTTTTGATCGGTCTCAAAATTTTGAATGGCCCTGTAGATCTGGTCGGAGGCCATGACTTCGCCGCCCGGTGAATCCACTTTCAAGATGACGGCCTTGACACGGTCGTCATCGGCGGCGCGGTCGAGCTGGGCCTTGATGACATCGACCATGTTGTTGCCGGCCTCATCGTCGGTGTGGCTGGTGATGATGCCGTCGACGGTGATGACGGCGATCTTGCTGCGGGAATCATTGTCTTCGAGGATGCATTCATCAAGCTTGGGGCCGACTTCGCGGGCGCTGACGCTCTTGAAGCCGTGGCCGAGGCTTAACGAGCGGGTCACCGACTGGCCGATGATGATGAGGCCGGCGAACCCGAGCAGGATGAAGAGGACGATGGAGGTGATGATCCAGCCCCAGCTGCGGCGGGGTTTGGGTGCGGGCTGGGGGGCGATGACCGGTGGCGGTGGCAACGGCGGCGGCGGCGGGACAAATTCAGGCGGACCAGGAAACGTTTCCATATTGGGCGCAAACTAACGCAAAGCAGGCAGGGCGGCAAATGCAAAGGAGTTATGCTTTCGGAGCGCGGGTCTGTGACCCGCAGGAACGTGTCCCTGCGGGAGGCTTGCGAATCAAATGACTGCTCACGGAAGAATTCGAATATTCCTGCGGCTCACAGAGCCGCGCTCCGGGGGCAGTGTCAGGATTCGCCACCTTCCCATCTGGCGCGGCGATTTTCCCTGTTTTAGAAACCGGTTTGGCGCATAATGCGGGCATGTCGCCATTGACGAACGCCAAAATCCGGGAATTGAAAGCCCGCGCCCAACTGATGAAACCCACGCTCAAGGTGGGGCATGACGGGCTGTCGGCACAATTTATCACCGCGCTGGATGTCGCGCTGAAGCAGCATGAGCTGGTGAAGGTGAAATTTTCCGATCACAAGGAGGAGAAGAAGACGCTCTCACCGCAACTGGCGGAAAAGACCGGCAGCGAACTCATCATGCGGGTGGGCAACGTGGCGGTGTTGTACCGCGCCAAGCCGGTGGCCGCAACGGTCGCAGAAGTTGATGGTGGGGAGTAGTTGAGAGACAGGCCAAACCATGAATGATATCCCTTCAGAATTTGCGGCGGCGTTGAAGGCGGCGGGGCTGGAGAAATTTTTCGCGGAGTGCACGCCGTCGCATCGCCGGGAATATCTCAAATGGATCGGTGAGGCGAAGAAGCCCGAGACACGAGTGGCCCGGAGCTTGAAGGCGGCACAGAGGCTGGCGGCGAAGCGGAAGCAGGAGGAAGGGATTTAAGGAAGGCGCGGCAAGGCGGTGGCTTCAATCCCTTCAAACAATTGCATTTGCCAAGCTGCTCCAGATTTGGCACAGAAATGCCCCCGATGAGAAAGATGGAATCATGCTAAAGCTCGGCGTCAACATTGATCACGTGGCCACGATCCGCGAGGCGCGGTATCGCGGACTCGGCCGTGGCGAACCCGATCCTGTCGAGGCGGCGATCTTTTGCGAAGCGGCGGGGGCGCATGGCATCACGGCGCATCTGCGCGAAGACCGGCGGCATATCCAGGACCGTGACGTCTGGAAATTGCGCGAAGTCGTCAAGACGCGGCTGAACCTGGAAATGGCCAACGCGCCGGAGATCATCGGCATTGCGCTGAAGCTGAAGCCGGAGATCGTGTGCATCGTGCCGGAGCGGCGGCTGGAAGTGACGACGGAAGGCGGCCTGGATGTGGCCGGCGCGGAAAAATCACTGACCGAGACGTGCCAGCGCATGAAGGATGCGGGCATCGAGGTGAGCCTGTTCATCGCCCCGGATGAAAAGCAGATCGCGGCGAGCGCGCGGACGGGGGCGCAGTTCATCGAATTGCACACCGGCCGCTTCGCGGAAGATTTTCATGACCAGGCCAAGGGCGAAGCGGAAGTGCAACGGCTCATCGCCGGGGCAAAGCAAGCCCACGCGCTGGGGTTAAAGGTGAACGCCGGGCACGGATTGAACTACCAGAATCTGCCGACGCTGTTCCGCGTGCCGCATTTGGTGGAATTGAACATCGGCCACAGCCTCGTGAGCCGCGCGGTGTTCGCCGGGATGGAGAAGGCGGTCAAAGAAATGCTCGCGGCGATGAGAAACTATCGCGGGTGACCCTTTTAACCGAATTCATGCAGTCTAGAATTAACGCAAAGGCGCAAAGCCGCAAAGTAAACCGGACGATTCGTCCGACTTGGTTGCAGCCGTCACTAGGAACCAAATGGTGAATCTTGCATCAATGCCTCCTATAACAAAACCCTTGCGTCTTGGCGGCTTTGCGCCTTTGCGTTAAAAATCTTCTGCATTGTTCGCGATGATTAAGATCATTTCACCGTGATGAGGTCATCCACCTTGGGGTCCACTTCGATCGTGACGTCCTTGTATTCATCGAACAAACCCTTGTTGTGCATCTGCCACGCGATGGGGCCGGTTTTGCCGGCGTCGGGGACGTTGAAATCGAGGACTTCCACGGCCTTGCTGCCCGGCGGCTGGGCGACGGCCATGCGGGCGACGCCCTTGGAAGCATCCACGAGGATTTCAACCTGGCTCCATTGATGGACGTCCACCTTGTTGGTGGTCAGGTTGGTGAATTCGCCCTTGCCGCCGTTATTATGTCCCTTGCGATAATCCCAATGCCCTCCGTTCGGGACCTGGAACTGGATGCCGCCAAGCGCATCGAGCGGCTTCTCACCATCGACCGGCCGGGTGCAGAAGATGAGGACGCAGGCCTGATGATCCTTGTTCCCGGAAACGTGCCGCATGGTGAACGTGAGCCGGTAATGGCTGTAATCGTTCGCGGTATAGATGACGCCGCGCGCGAGGCCGAGGCTGGCCATCGCGCCGTTGGTGACCGTCCAAGAGTCGGGCGGAATCTGGGTCCAGCCGTTGAGCGTTTTGCCGTCAAAGAGCGAGGTGGCATTGGTTTTGACGCCGGTCGTGGCGCAACCGGTGAGCACAAGGATGAGGCCGAGCAGGGCGAGGGAGGTTTTCATGAATGATGGAATGAGCATGAGTAAAGCCGGAGGAGGCACAGCCTGACAATACGGATTTCGTTCTATATCGTCAGTGCGCAGAATTAACGCAAAGACGCAAAGGCGCAAAGCCGCCAAGGAAACCGGGCGATTCGTCCGGCTTGGCCGCAGCCGTCACCAGGCACCAAACGGTGAACACTGCCATCCAGGTTACAAAACCCTTGCGTCTTGGCGGCTTTGCGCCTTTGCGTTAAACATCATCAAATCATCAGCATCGTTCCAGATTTGTACGGTCAAAAACGGCTTTCCATTGCCTGGCGACTGGGATAATTTCAACCCATGTCACGGCAGGGAAACAACAGGACGGGTCGGGGGCCGGGAGGATTCACCTTGATCGAACTTCTGGTGGTCATAGCAATCATTGCGATACTCGCGGCGATGCTGTTGCCGGCCTTGAGCGCCGCCAAGGAAAAAGCCCACCAAATCCACTGCATCAGCAACCACAAGCAGCTCGTGCTGGCCTGGCTCATGTATAATGACCAGAACAACGGGACGTTTGTGCCGGATGACCCGTGGGGAGAGTCAGCCAACAAGCCGACCTGGGAGTACGGCAACATGGGCACGGCGGCGGAGACGACCAACACGGCTTTGATCCAGAAGGGACTGCTTTATCCGCTGACCCCATCCCCGGGAGTTTTCCGTTGTCCCAGCGATCCGACGGCCAATGTCCGGGGTTATGCGATGCAGGTGCAACTGGGTCTGTTCATGAATGGAGCACCGCTGAACGGGCAGGGGGGCTTTGGCATTTCCGGATACCCGTGCATGTATACGGAAAAGCAAATGGTGAAGACGCCCCCCGTTAACACCTTTGTTTTCATCGATCAATCACCGCCCAGCATGAATGACGGTTTGTTTTCGGTGTCCATCACCGGCAGCCAATGGTCGGACAAGCCGGCGGGCTGGCATTCACATGGCGGCAACCTGTCTTTCGCCGACGGCCACGCCGAACATTGGAAGTGGCTGGATCTGCGCACCTATGACGGCCAGAACTACAACACGCCCAACAATCCGGATTTGACGCGGCTGCAGGCTGCGCTCGGGTCGCAATGATTTCATGATTCTAGGCACCGGCATCGACATCATCGAAGTAGCGCGCATCGCGTCGTCGTACGAGAAATTCGGCGAACGGTTTTTGGACCGGATATTGGTGGAGGGCGAGATCGCGTACTGCCGGACGTACCGCAAGCCGGCGCCGTTCCTCGCGGTGCGGTTCGCGGCGAAGGAGGCCATCTCCAAGGCGTTCGGCACGGGCATCGGCGCGGAACTCGGGTGGCAGGACATGGAGATCCGCCGGAAAGAATCCGGCGAACCGTATGTGGTGATGCACGGCAAGGGCGCGGAGCTGTTCGCGGCGCGGAAGGCGGTGCGCCTGCATATCACCCTGAGCCACACGGAAAATTACGCGACGGCGATGGCGATCTTGGAAGGGTAAGCTTTTTCCGCCTAACGCTTTCTCCTTTTTTCGGGCAACCCTTTGCGGCAGACTCGGCGCGTGGAGCAGGCGACAATTGCGATCTTCATCTTCGCGGCTGCGAGCTTCTTCTTCGCGCTGGCGGAGACGGCGTTGTTTTCCCTGACGAAATGGCAGGTCGGCCAGCTGGCGGAACAGCATCCCCATCGCGGCAAAATCTTGGCGCAATTGCTGGCGCGGCCGGAGGACCTGCTGGCCACTCTGGTGCTGGGCAACACTTTTGCGAATGCGGCGATGCTGGCGCTGGCGCTGCGATTGTCGTTCAACACGCATTGGGTGCTGGCGCTGGTCGTCATCACGCTGGCGGTGATCGTGCTGCTGGGTTGCGAGGTTTTTCCCAAGACGCTGGCGGTGCGGCGGCCGGATAGCTGGGCGTTGCGCGTGGTGTGGCCGCTGTTCCTCTTCGAAAAGATCACCAAACCGTTTTACAAAATCGCGCAATGGCTGAACTCGGCCGTCCTGAAAAAGGCGGCCAAGCAATCCGCCACCTCGGCCAAGCTTTCGGACGCGGAGTATCACGAACTGCTCAACATGGCGGCGGAGCAGGGGACGCTGGCGGAATCGGAAAAGGAGATCATCCTGCAGATCATCAACCTCGACCAGCGGGTGGCGCGGGATGTGATGCGTCCGCGCGCGGGCATGGCGTGCGTCTCGGACGAGGCGACCGTGGAGGAGATGATCGCGGCGGCGAAGCAGAACCAGCATCGCCGGCTGCCGATCTACGACGAAACGCCGGACACCATCGTGGGCATCCTGAACACGCGCGCGCTGCTGCTGAACCCGAAGATCGACCTGGCGGACGCGATCGAATTTCCCTCGTTCGTGCCGGAGACGATGAACTTGCTGCTGCTGTTCCGCGCGTTGCAGAAGCAGCAGCGCGGGCTGGCGATCGTGCTGGATGAATTTGGCGGCACGGCCGGCGTGGTGACGATGGAGGACATCCTGGGCGAACTGGTGGGAAAAATCCGTTCGCACAAGGAGGCGGGCGGTTTTGTGATGGAAAAACTGGCGCCGTACCGCTGGCGCGTGAACGGTACGATGCGGCTGGACGATTTCCGCCGGGAATATCCGACGTTGCCGGAGGTGGAATCGGTGGAAACTATGGGCGGGCTGCTGACGCATCTGCTGGGCGTGGTGCCGGACGCCAACGAGTTCGCGACCTTTGCCGGGCTGAAGCTGACGGCGCAGATCGCCGACGGGCGGCGCGTGAATGAATTATTGGTGCAGAAGGTAAAATGAAATAATGGACCCGACCTATCCAACCTGGTTCGCTTTGGTCCTGTGCCTGGCAGCGTCGTTTTTGCTGTCGGGCATGGAGGCGGGCGTATTTGCGTTGAACCGGTTGCGGGTGCGGCGGCTGGCGCGTACGGGCAAACGGTCGGCCCGGATCTTGAACAAGTTTCTGGAGAAGCCGGAACGGTTTCTGTGGACCATCCTGGTCGGCAACACGCTGGTGAATTTCGTCGTCCTCGGCTGGCTGCTCGTCAAGCTGCACGAATGGTTTTTGGGCCGGCCGGTTTTGATCGTGGCGTTGTTCGCGGTCATCGTGTTTCTGTTTTACACATTCTTCGACCTGCTGCCGAAGATGCTGTTCCGGGCGCACCCGAACTCGCTTTGCCTGTTGGCGGCACGGCCGTTCCGCATCATCAATTTTTTCCTGAGCCCGGTGGTGCTGCTGGTGGAGGACCTGTCGAAGACGATCCTGAAATGGACCGGCGGGCAGACGTTCACGGGCCGGCTGTTCGGCAACCGCGAGGAGATGCGGGCGATGATGCGGGAATCGGGGCAGGCGTTGTCGGATGACGAGCACGCGATGATCAACCGCATCCTGGACCTGCAAAATTTGTCGGTGGGGCAGGTGGCGTTGCCGATGGCGTCAGTGCCGGCGGTCGAGGCGCAGACGCCGTTGCGCACCGCGCTGGACCTGGCGCGGGAACATTCGATCTCGCGGTTGCCGGTCTGGGAAACCCGTGACGGGGAAAAGCGCGTGGCGGGCCTGCTGGACATCCGCCCGCTGGTGTATCGGGATAATTTGGAGGTGGACAAGCCGGTGGCGGCGTACATGACGCCGGCGGTGTTCATCAACGAGGGAGTGCGGCTGGAGGTGGCGTTGCGCCTGATGCAGCGCGCGGGGCAGCGCACGGCCATCGTGCTGTCGCGCGAACGCAAGGAGATGGGCGTGGTGAAACTGAAGGACATCCTAAAGGTGATGTTCGGGGAGATGAAACTGTGAACTGGGACCAATTCATTTCCATCGCGCTGAAGATCCTCGCCGTGCTGGTGCTGGTGCTGCTGAACGGTTTTTTTGTGGCGGCGGAGCTGGCGCTGGTGCGCATCCGCGACACGCAGCTCTCGGCGCTGGTGGCGAAGGGGAACCGACGCGCCAAGACGGCGCGGCACATCGTGGCGCACATCGACACCTACATCGGCGCGACCCAGTTCGGCATCACGCTGGCGAGCCTCGGGCTGGGCGTGGCGGTGGAGCCGGTGTTCAAGGAATTGCTGGACCCGCTATTCAACCTGCTGCAGGTGACCTCGGAAAATTTGCGCCACAACGTCGCGCTGGGCGTCGGGTTTTTCGTGAATTGCTACCTGCTCATCGTTGCGGGTGAGCTGGTGCCGAAGGCGATTGCCATCCGCCGCACGTTGTCGACGGCTTTGTGGACGGCGGCGCCGCTGGTGTGGTTTTACCGGCTGGCGTACCCGTTCATCTGGGTGCTGCACAATTCGTCACAGTTCATCCTGAAACGGTTGGGCATCGGCGCGGATGAATTGCACGGCGGGCAGTCGGACGAGGAGTTGCGCGTGGTCCTGTCCGCGGCGCAAAGCACGCCGGACCGGCGCAACCTGATCTTGAACGCGTTGGATCTGCGGCATCGCGTGGCGCGGGAGGTGATGCGTCCGCGCAATGAGATCTCGCTGTTTGCGGCGGACGCGACGATCGCGGAGTGCATGGAGATCGCGGAGCGGACGCGGTATTCGCGCTTTCCGGTCTGCGACGGGGGCGATCCCGACCAGGCGCGCGGCATCGTGCACATCAAGGACCTGTATGCGTTGCGCGAGCGGGCGCGGACGGCGGCGGACCTGCTGCCGGTGGCGCGGCCGCTGATGTGCGTGCCGGACACGGCGCCGCTGGAGAAGCTGTTGAAACGTTTTCTCGACAAGAAATCGCACTTTGCCTTTGTGGTGGATGAATTCGGCGGGACGCTGGGCATCGTCACCCTGGAGAACGTGATCGAAGCGGTCGTGGGACAGATCCAGGATGAATACGACGCGGAGGCGACGCAGTTCATCCGCAAGAGCGAGGACACGTGGGAGGTTTCCGGCACGCTGCCGTTGCATGACCTGGAAAAGATCATCGGATTGGTGGAGCATGATGAAAACGTGACGACGGCGAGCGGTTGGGTGACGGAAAAGCTCGGGGGGTTTCCGAAGAACGGCGACATGTTTATGGCGGGGGATTTTGAACTGCGGGTGGAGGAGATGGACGGGCCGCGCGTGGGGAAACTGAAGATCATCCGGCGGTCGGGCGAGAGCCAGACTACCATCTGGCGCCGCGAACCGCCAAAGCCACAGTGACGGTGGCGATGAGGGCATCCGCGCCGACCGACCACCACAAGTGCGCGCCCGCCGAGCCGGCGGCGAACAGGAGCAGCGCCCCCAACCACACCACCAGCGGATGAAAGTCCACCGTGCTGGAACTGCCGGGCTGTTTGCGGATGAGCGACGGGGTGATGAACATGAGGATGAGCAGCGCGGCACAACCCCAGCCGAGGGGGCATAACAGGGAGGCGCCATGCCAGTTCAGCGCAAGCTTGGTGGGTTGCCAGAGCCAGAGATGCCTGACATGCCACGCATAGGGTTCAAGGGCGATATCAAAGGCGAGCACCAGCACGGAGGTGGCGCCGATGAGCCAGTAGCCGTAGATTTTAACCTTGCGCCACGGCCGTAAAATCAGGCGTCCCACGCCCCGGGCCGAGAAAACCGCAACGATCCAGAGCAGGGGAACCGGCCAGGGAACGGCGTTGAACAGCTGCGGCCCGGTCTGCGAGTTGAAGACGACCGGGCCGAGGGGCATGGAGGTGCGGGCGCTGAAACCATGGACCGCGCCCCCGATGAGGGCGGTGATGGCCGCGGCGGACAGGACATTTTGGAGCGGCAACTGCCGGTTGAGCGCGACAATGGAGGCGAGGGCGGCCAGCGTGATGATGACCGCATCCGGCCACGAGGGATAGTCCGGCGCCCGCAGTTCGATGACAAAGGCCGCACCCAGCAACCCGTTCAGCGTCCAGAAGAGATATTTCCGTGTATTTTCGGTCAGTGACATCTGAATGGTGACAGTGTAGGCAAACGCGGGGCGGAGAGAACCTGAAAATTGTGGAATTTCCGGGGCGGCCGCCGGTGCGAATTGCCTTGAGCGCGGGCGGCGGTTTTGGTCTGCTGACAGAGCATGACGATTGAAGAAGTTGGCCAACAGATAAAAGTTTGCAAAGAAGAGATGAACTCGCGCTACGGCAGCCCGGTGTTCGATGAGTGGGCCATCGTTTCGCTGGTGGAAAACCGGGCGCGGGTCATGGCTTACACCGGGCCGCGCAATGATGATTTTCTCAAGAATTTTGCGCGGGATCTTGGATCGCTGCGGGCGTCATTGACGAGCGGCCACTATGGCCCGGGCGATTTTGAATTTGTCCGGCACAGCACCGGCACCGGCTACGAGGGTTTCATGGTCCTGGGGCTGGGGCTTTTCCTGATCTGCAACAACACCAGCGACAGCATGGAAAGCATCGCCAAGAATCCGCGCTGGCTGGCGGCGCAGGTGCCGTTTGTGGAACTGGCGGACAAGGTGCGTACCAGCCCGCTGGCGGTCTCGTGGGACACGCGGATCTTCACCAAGCCGCCCGCTTAAGGCCCAAGCCCCAGCAGGCCATTACAGAAAAAATAAATATACGCCACGACCAGCACGACCCCGGCGAGGCGCGGCAATCTTCCGAAAATCGCGACGCAGAACAGATGCACGAAGGTGGCGGCGAGCAGGATGATCATGCTTGTCTGGAAGAACGGCGGCATGGGCATGGGGTTGTCGCGGTTGCACAGGGCGAATATGCCCACACAGAGCGGGATGGAGACGTGGGCATCACCGACTTGGGAGGCATAGACGGTTTCCGGTTGCCGGCGTATCCCATAGTAAAGCGCGAGCAGGGCGTTGGGCAGCACCATGAGCAAACCGCTCAGCCACCCGAGATTATCCATGGAAATGAAGCCATGTTTCGGGAAGTGGGCGAGCCAATTTATGAGCCAGCCGGTGCTGACGTAGATGCCGTACGCGCCCACGGCGAGCAGTGCCATGTCCACCGGGAACATCCAGCCCATGGGCGAGTGACCCTGGCGTTCGCTTTGCTTGAGGACTTCAAAAACGTGGAAGCACTGCCAGAAGAGGAACATGCCCACGAGTACGAGGCCCTGGTTGAAACCGATTCTGCCGTCACCACGCGTCTTGATATCGCTACCGAGCGCCCAGACAACGCCGGAGAAGTACACCACCGCCAGCAGGGTCAGCAGCAGCGAGAGGCGGTTCAACTGCCCGATGTTGCCACCCGTCTTGGCCGGTTTGGCCGGCTTGGAATCCGGCTTTTTTTTCGGCACCACATTGATGCCCCAGATGATGGCGGGCACACCGAGGACGAGGGTCATGTTGGTGACGTTGTTGACGAGGGAATTGGTCATGACATCCGCGCCGTTGCCGCCGTGGCGGCCAAGGATGAAGGCGAAGATGAGGTTGCCCATGCCGGAGCAGTAGGGCATGACGAGCGTGCCGAGGACGGTGCCCTCGAACCCGGCGGCGCTCATGGCCTCCAGCCGCCAGATCATGAGCAGCGACGACACAAGGAACATCGCCACGAACAACCACGGCGCCCATTCTCCCTTGGCCTCAACCCAATGGATGAAAGGATTTAACACACGGAGATTTTAAGGGGTATTTTTTGCGGGGGCTAATGATTTTAACATGGCCATGCTGATTCGGTTACGAGAGTGACAGGGCAAAGATTAAGATAACATTAAGCTGGCATTAAGGACGCCATCCAAACGCCGTTTCAATCATTTATTCCCCGCCCGCTGCCGTTCGCGTTCGGGGTCGAATTTGTCCACCTGGATGGGGATGACGAAGGGGTTGGAGAGGGTTTTCACGCGGCCGAAGCCGACGTCCTGGGCGCGGATGATGGCCTTGGAGAAATCGCGGAAGTCGTAATATTTGGCCAGTTCGCTGATCTCGTTCTCGTTGTTCAGGTGCGCGCAGAAGACGTTCTCGGTGTTCGACAAAATGTTCGGGTGGATGGAGGAGACTTCCTGCGTGGCGTAGACGGTGGCAAGCCGGGCCTTGGCGCCTTCCTTGGCGATGGTCGGCCAGATTTCGGTGAGCGGCTCGTTGCGGCCGATGAGGTTGTGCGCCTCCTCGACGTAGATGACGATGTTCGACGGCGTCTGGCCGGTGTTAAACACGGCCAGGGAGCCCGCGAGGATGTGCCGGGCGATGCGTTTGCTCAACCGTTCGCGCTGCTGCGGGTTGCCGACGCTCAGATCGAGGATGACAATCCGGCCGGCGAGCAGGTGCTGGTAGATTTCGTCGCAAACATCGGTGGTGCGGTTGGGGGCGTGATAATCCTTGAACGGTTGCAGCACGCGGAAGCCGGAGATGTAGGAGCCCTGGTCGTTCTTTTGCAGCAGCATGTTGATCAGGACGTTCGTGTCCGGTTCCACCCAGTTCTGGCCGGTGCCGGTGACGAGTTCATCCTGGATCTGGCGCGCGAGCTGGAACCATTCCTGGGCTTGCTGCGGGGTCAGGCCGTTGGCGGGGTCGAGGACGGGGTTGACCTTGTTCTTGACGCTGGCGCCGGCCTCGAAGGTGATCTTAAAACCCGGCGGCGGCTCAAAGCCGGCGCGCGAGAGGACGGCCAGGTATGCGGCGACCTTGCGCTCGTAGCGGGTGAGCTGGTGCTGGAAGCTGGTCTCGTTCTCAAAATCTTCCTTGCGCGGCTCGGCAAAATCCATCGCGAGAAAGGCGTCAATGTCCGAGGAACGGGAGACGCGATTGAGTTCGATCAATCCGCGCAGGGTGTGATGGCCTTCGGCGATCTGCGTGTAAAAGTTATTGAGGATGGGCAGGAATCCCGGCGTGGGAATCATGCGGTAGCGGACGGTGTCGGCGGGGAAGACCTCGGCGATGGAGCCTTTGTCCTGCTGGTTGGCGTTGGCGTACTCGCCGTTGAGGTCGTAGAT
>DATHQS010000081.1:0-6843 GCA_035482455.1 Candidatus Acidiferrales bacterium
GATGCCTTTTTGGCGACCGGTTCACCGACAAACCCAAAAGGCCCGGACCTGACCAACGCCAATTTTGGCATTGCCGGCGTGTTGTACGTCGCCCCGGCGGGTTCGCCGAACGGCGAATATCAAAGCGTCCTCAAATTTGACCTGTCCGGCGCGACCAATCTTTTCAACGCAACTTACGGTTCCAATTGGCTGATCAGCGGCATCTCGCTGGAATTGGCGGGGAATTTCGCCACGGCGGGTGCCCAACCGGACAACGCCATCTTTAATCCCATCAACGGTGGAAATTTTGTCATCGAATGGCTGGCCGACGACGATTGGGTGGAAGGCACCGGCCGGCCAAACATGCCGACGACCGATGGCGTGGCCTATGGCTCGCTCCCGGCCCTCTTGGCGGAGACGCATGAAATCCTCTGCACCAATACTTATGTCCCACCCGGCGACAATGTTCATGTGACGTGGCCCCTGCCCCTCAGTCAAGATTTGGTGGATGACATCACCAACGGAGGTCCCGTGTCCTTCCGCTTCTACGCCGCCGACAATCAGGTCAGCTACCTTTTCAACTCGCATAACTTCGGCAATGGTAACGAACCGTTGATCCACGCCACCGCCATCCCGCGGCTGAAGATGATTTCCGGTTATTCCACGAATGGCCTGTTCCACCTCATCGCCGTCGCCAGCACCAATCTGCCGTGTCAGATGCAGGCCAGCTCCGATCTGTCCGCGACCAACTGGCAAACCCTCGGCACCGTCACGGCCGACGACGCAGGCGTGATTCAATTCGACGACTCCACCGACTCCGGCCACAATCAACGCTATTACCGCCTGTCATACTGAACCCCGGAAAACAAAACCTGTCATGAAAAAACTGATTCTCCTGTCCATCGCTTTGCTGGCGTTCATCGCATCTGTTCCGGCAGCAGAAATCACCGTCTTCGCCGCCGCCAGCCTGACGGATTCCTTGAAACAGATCGCCACCACGTACGAAAAGCAATCCGGTGACAAGATCAGCTTCAACTTTGGCGCGTCCAGCACGCTCGCGCGACAGATTGAGGAAGGCGCGCCCGCCGACATTTTCTTCTCCGCCGACGAGGCAAAGATGGATGGTCTGGAAAAGAAGAATTTGATCGCCAAGACCACCCGCAAAAGCCGTCTCGGCAACGTCCTTGTCGTCGTGGTTCCTGCCGGCAGCAAATTGGAAATCAAATCCGCCGGCGACCTCACCAATGCCGCCGTGGAAAAGATTGCGCTGGCCGACACCAAGGCCGTGCCCGCCGGGGTCTATGCCAAGGCCTGGCTGGAACAGCGGCAGGTATGGGCTGGGATTGAATCCAAGGTCGTGCCCACGGAAAATGTCCGGGGCGCGCTGGCGGCGGTTGAATCAGAAAACGTGGAAGCCGGCGTCGTTTATAAAACCGATGCCAGCATATCCAAAAAGATCAAGGTCGCCTACGAAGTCCCCGCCGCAGACGCACCCAAAATCAGCTACCCAATGGCGCTGGTCAAAGAATCAAAGCAACCGGCCAGTGCGAAGAAGTTTCTGGACTACCTCGCCTCCGAAGATGCTGGACAAGTCTTCCAACGATTTGGCTTCATCTTGCTGAATGACCGCTGAAGAATGGCAGATCATCTGGTTCACCGCGTGGGTTTCCGCGCTGAGCACCCTCGCCATCCTGCCCTTCGGCCTCGCGCTCGCATGGGCGCTGGCCCGGCGCGACTGGCCCGGTAAATCCATCGTCGAAACCTTGGTCTCGCTGCCCCTCGTCATGCCACCGGTGGCCACCGGCCTGATCCTGCTGAAAATGTTCGGACGCCACGGCGCCATCGGCGGCTTCCTTCACGACACGCTGAATTTCGATGTCATCTTCACCTGGCGCGCAGTGCTGCTGGCGCTCGGCGTCATGTCCTTTCCGTTGCTCGTCCGTTCGGCCCGGGTGGCGTTCGAGGAGGTCAATCCGCGCCTTGAGCAGATTGCCCGCACGCTCGGTGCCAGCCCGTGGCGCGTTTTTTTTACCATCACCGTTCCGCTCGCGGCTCGCGGCATCATCGCGGGCATGATCCTTGCCTTCGCCCGCGCGTTGGGCGAATTCGGCGCGACCATCATGATCGCCGGCAATATCCCCGGCAAAACATCCACCCTCTCGCTGACCATCTTTCAGGACGTGCAACTCGGCCAGGATGAACACGCCTTCCGCCTGCTCGGCGCATCGGTCATTTTCGCCTTCGCCGCCGTGTGGTGCAGTGAATTGTTGCTGCGCCGCAAAAGGAAAATCCTGTGAACCTTCTGTTGAAAAAAATTTTATTGCCGCTGGCGGATTTCACGCTCGAGGTGGATATCGAGGTCCGCGACCGCATCACCGCCATTTTTGGCCCGTCGGGCGCGGGCAAGACCTCGCTGCTCGATCTGGTGGCCGGCTTGCGGCGGGCGCAGTCGGCATTCATTCAACTCGATGACCACGTTCTCACTGACACGGCGAAACGCCGGTCCGTGCCAACCCATCAGCGCGGCATCGGCTATGTGCCGCAAGATCTCGCGCTGTTTCCCCATCTGTCCGTGCGGCAAAACCTGCTTTATGGCTGCAAATCCGGTGCCCCAGCCGACCCGTTGTTTGCCTTTGACCGGGTCGTTGATGTTTTGGAGATCCAGCCCTTGATTGCCCGCGGGGTGACGGCCCTTTCCGGCGGCGAAAAACAGCGGGTGGCGCTCGCCCGCGCCCTGCTCGCCTCACCCCGGCTGTTGCTGCTGGATGAACCGCTCGCCAGTCTTGATGCGCCGTTGAAGGCAAAAATAATCCCCTACCTCACCCGCATCCGCGACGAGTTTCGCATCCCGATGCTGTGCGTGACGCACGACCGCCTTGAAGCGCTGACCCTCGCCGACAATATCGTCGTGCTGGTGAATGGCAAAATCCTCCAAACCGGCGCGGTCCTCAATGTCTTCAACCGCCCCGCCAATGCCGAGGTCGCAAAACTCGTCGGCATGGAGACCATCCAGCCTGGCCATGTCATGGATGTCAACGGCGGTCTCGCCACGGTGAAAATCGGCAAGGCCACGCTGACCGCGCTGGCGCCATCGATGAAGCCGCAGGAAGTGTTCGCCTGCATTCGCGGCGAGGATGTGATTCTCCAGCACGACAATGCCAGCACGACAAGCAGCGTCCGCAACCGGCTTTTCACGCGCGTTGTCGCCCTGCGCGACGAAGGTGCGCTGGTGCGGGTGGAACTTGATGCCGGTTTCCCGTTGCATGCCTTTATCACCCGCCCCGCCTGCGCTGAACTTGCCTTGCGCGAAGGCGAAAACATCACCGCCCTCATCAAGGCCCAGGCCATCCACCTTGTGCCGCGTTAAAATTATTTCACGGCTTTAGCTTCGGCCGGAAACCCGCGATATGGTCCAGGCACTCGGCAATCGCCGGCAACAGCGGCGGCAGACATTCCCCGATGGCCCGCGGATTTCCCGGCAGGTTCACAATCAACGTCTTTCCCCGCACACCGGCGGTCGCGCGCGACAAGATTGCCGTCGGCACCTTTTCAAATGAAACCCGGCGCATCACTTCGCCAAACCCGGGCAACTCTTTTTCCAGCACCGCCCGCGTCGCCTCGGGCGTTACATCGCGTGCCGACGGCCCGGTGCCACCCGTCGTGACCACCAGCGAGCAACCGCTCGTACACAGATGCTTCAGCGCCGTCTCAATCTGATTCTCCTCATCCGGCAACAGCACGCACTCAAATTCAATCTCCTCGTCGAACAGTTCGCGCAACACGCGCTCAATCTCCGGCCCGCTGCGGTCCTCGTAGACGCCGTTGCTCGCGCGATCGCTCAATGTGACACGTCCGATTTTCATTTTTTGACCTTGGAAACCAGCCGCACGCCCTCGATGACCATCGTCTTGTCCACGGCCTTGCACATGTCGTAAATCGTCAGCGCCGCCACGCTCACTGCCGTCAACGCCTCCATCTCCACGCCCGTCTTCGCCGTCGTCCGCGCCTCGGCCACGATATATACCAGGTTTTTCTTGAGCGAAAAGCTCAGCTCCACCGCATCCAGCGGCAGCGAGTGACAGAGCGGAATCAATTCATCCGTGCGCTTCGCCGCTTGGATCGCAGCAACTTTGGCCACTGTAAAAACATCGCCCTTAGGCAATTTCTTCGCCCGCAACGCGGTGATGGTCTTCGGCTGGCAGCGGACAAATCCCTCCGCCACGGCGATGCGCACCTGTGCGGGCTTGTGGCCCACATCCACCATCCGGGCGCGTCCGGCTTCATCAAGATGTGAAAATGATTTCATGGAACTTCCAGCATTAACACCGGCACCGCTTCACCGGCTTTCGGTGAACTGATGTTGGCACCCAGTTGCAACAGGGCGTTGGCGCCGGTCAAACCCGTCACGTCGCCCGAACTCTGCCAGCGCAGCGCCCGGACGACAAGTTCGCCGTTTTGGATGCCCACCTGCGCCGGCCAGAACGTCTCCCGCGGATCCGGCCGATGATTGAAGCTCTCTGCCAGCCGGACATTCACGATCGGCCACACGGCCCCCGCACCGGTAAACCGCTGCAACGCCAACCGCACTGCCACATGCATCGTCACGAAATGCGAAACCGGATTGCCCGGCAGGATGAATGCCGCCTGGTTATCACGCGTGGCAAATACCAACGGCTTGCCCGGCCGCAGGTTGAGCTGTTCAAAATGGATCTGGAAGCCCAGTGCTCCCAGCAGCTTTTTTCCAAAATCATAATCCCCCACGCTCGCGCCGCCGGAAACCAGCAGCAGGTCAAAGTTATCCTCCCCGGCGCGGACCTTTTCCAGCAGCACGTTGAATTCATCCGCCACGTTTTCCTGCCGGGAAATCTCCCCGCCGAACTGCCTGATCAGCGCGGCCACCAGCGTGCTGTTGGAATCGCGGATTCGCCCCGGACCCGGTTTGACTGACGGCTCCACCAGTTCGTTGCCCGTCACAAAATGCGCGACCCGCACCGGCGGCGACACCTTCGGCCCCACCACCCCAAGACTGGCCAGCAACGCCAGTTCACCCGCGCCCAGCCGGGTGCCGCTGCGCAATAACAAATCCCCCTTCCGCGCATCTTCACCGCGTTTGCGGATATGCGTGGCCTGACCACGCTGCGCGGGAATAATATTACCGCCTTCCACCCGGACATTTTCCTGCATCAACACTTGCGAGGCACCCACAGGGATCTGCGCCCCGGTAAAAATCCGCGCACATTCGCCCCGGTTGATTTGGAATTTTGGGACGGCTCCCGGTTGGATCTCACCCACGATGCGGAACTGCTTGGAATCATCCTCCAGCCCGACCGCGTAGCCGTCCATGGCCGACCGGTCAAACGCCGGCATGTCTTCATCCGCACAGATGTCTTCGCGGAGCCGCCGGCCATGCTCCATCGCCAGCGAGGCCGGCTGGGCGGGCAGCGGCGAAATCTTCTGCGTGATCAACGCACGGGCTTCGGCCAGAGAAATCATGCGCAAAAATTCTATGCGTTCCCTGGAAAAAATGCCATCTTGGAGACGTGGAAGCTGGTGCTTCCGTGATCGTATGAACGAGCTGATCGATCCCAATGGCCGGCGGGTGGATTACCTGCGGATTTCGGTGACGGACCGCTGCAATGAGCGGTGTCTCTACTGTCTGCCGGAGAATTACTCGGACTGGCTGCCGCGTGCGGAAATCCTGACCGATGACGAACTCCTCGCCGTCGTCCGTGCCTCTGTCTCGCTTGGCTTCAAGAAATTTCGCGTCACTGGCGGTGAACCGCTCGTGCGTCCGAGCGTGACAGATTTCATCCGCAACCTCATCGCCCTGCCGGGCGTGGAATCCGTCCAGCTCACGACCAACGGCACCCGCCTCCCGCAACTCGCCCAACCTTTGTTTGACGCCGGGTTGCGCCGCATCAATATCAGCCTCGATGCGGTGGATGAAAACATTTACCGCGAGATCACCAACGGCGACATCCAGCCTGTGCTCGAAGGCATCAAGCTCGTCAAACAACTGGGCTTCTCTTCCGTGAAGCTCAATACGGTTCTGATGCGCGGAAAAAATGACGGACAAATCCTGCCACTGCTGAACTTCGCCGCCGAGCACGACGTGGCCATCCGCTTCATCGAATTGATGCCGGTCAGCTTGACCGAAATGTTGAGCGAAAAGAACTTCCTGCCCGTCGCCGAGGTCTATTCCATCCTGAAACATGAGGACGAACTGGAGCCGCTATCTGAACCGCTCGGCTTTGGCCCGGCAAAATATTTCCGCCTGAAAAAGCGCGGCGTGACGGTCGGACTCATCGGCGCCCTGAGCGACCTGCATTTCTGCGAACGCTGCAACAAAATGCGGCTGACTTGTGACGGCAAGCTGCGCCCCTGCCTCGGCAACCATCTGGAGACCGACTTAAAACCCGGGCTGCGCCCGCAGATTGACGAGGCAAAAGTGCGGGACCTGTTCCGCAGCACCCTGGCTCAGAAACCTTCCGAGCATCTGTTCCGCCACAATTACCAGCCGCAACGGGTGATGACGGCCATCGGCGGTTGAATGAAGATCAAGATTCTCACCTTCGCACAGACGCGCACACAGCTGGGCTTCGATGAAAAAGAGATCGAGTGCCATGCCGGCGAAACCCCGCGCGAAATCCTTCGCCGCCTCGCGCCGCAATTTGACCCCGGCAAGACCGTTCGCGTGGCCGTGAACCAGGAATATTCAGATTGGGACCAGCCCGTGGGCAACGCCAGCGAACTCGCGCTGATTCCGCCGGTGAGGGGAGGTTAAAGATGAAGACGCACATCGAATTCACCCGCTCCCCCATCATTCCGCCCCCAACCTCGCCAGCAGGGTGCGAAATTGGCGCG
>DATHQS010000082.1:0-15375 GCA_035482455.1 Candidatus Acidiferrales bacterium
ACCGATCATCTGAACGGCCTCCTGTTCATCGACCGGATGGAAAAAAAGGTCAAAATGGAATTGCAGCCTGAACTGGACGAATTACAGGCGCAGACCAAGGCCGACCTGAAAAGCAAAAAGAAGTAAGGCGACCTCACCCAACGGTTCAACCGCGCCGGAAATCCTTGTATGGATTTAACGGCGGCTTCGTTTTGATCGGGGGCAGGGGGGATTTCTTTATTGGTGGCGGCGGTGGAGTGGCTGCCGGCGGAACCGTGATCATTCCGGGCCTGGCGGCGGTTTCAGCCGGCTTCCCAGGCGCGGCCGCATCGCCAATTTTCATCTCCGGAAACTTCATCTCGCCCATGTCGAAATCCTTGAACGCCCCCAGGGCGCCCATCGTCGCAAAATCTGTCTTCGCCATCGTGGGTTGTGCCGGCGCATGCAACGTCTCGTAGCCGTTCACCACCCAGTCCAGTTTGCCTGTCTGGATATCGACCATCAGCCCGTGCACCGGGATTTTGGGGCCGATGAGCGGGCTGCTGCGGGCAAAACTGCAGCCCTTGATGACGTTCTGACGTTCGCTGCCGAAAGTGCCAAAATATTCGCTGAGGTTCGCCGGCAACTGGCTGCGGTCTACGCCCAGCGCCTTCAACCGGTCAAGCAGGACGGTCGTGGTCGTTTGGGCTACATGACAGTCCGTATGGCCGATGATGACGATTTCACGTCCGCCCTTCACCGCGCAGGCCAGCGCCAGCGACCGCATCGTGCTGCTCAAGGTGCTGGTGATGATATTGCCCGCGTTGCGCAGCCAGATGAACTGCTCGCCCGGCAGGCCGATGACATTGGGAAACAACGCATTCAACCGTGGATCAATGCACGTCAGCGCGATGATCGGCAGTTCATCCGCAAAATCTGCTGGCCGCAAGCTGGCCTCCGCATCACCCGCCACCGCCCGATGATTTGCGTCAATGATGGCTTCAAAAAGGCGCATTAGACAAATGGTTTTCCGGTTACCGGGTCAAGCGCTTTGGGAAACCGACCCGTCAGCTTCCGCTTCTCCCGGTTACAAAATATAAAATAAGCCAGCAACCCGATGTAATTGGTGAATAAAATGACTAGGGTCCATGCTATCCGCTCTCGGGTGCTAAAATCATCACGCCGCAGGCAACTGATCAATGCCCACAACCACACCGCTGCCAAACATCCAAACAAGACCAACAAAAATGGCAGCTCCAAATTAATTTCAGCTAGTGTTGACATATAATTCTCACCCTTTCTTACTTCACATCAATTCTTCCCCTCCCCCGTCTCCCCCGGCTTCGCCCGCCCAGCCTCGATTCCTTCCACAACTCCCTTCGCGGCGGCCTTCGCCACCGTCTCGACCGCTCCTTTGGTTTCCTCGGCCATGTAGTTCACCGTATCCGCCGCCACCGGAGCCGTTTCACCCGCCATGAAACGCGCGACCGCGCCCAGGAATCCAAACTGGCACAGGACGCCGCCCACAAACATCAGCGGCAGCCCCACAAACCCCAGCCAGAAATAATGCGGCATCCCGCCTCCGCCGGCGCTCGCAAAAAGGCTGATGGCCGAAATGATGACGCACAACAGCCCGGCCAGGAAAATGACCGGCCCCGCCACCCGCAACCCTTTACGAATGGACGCCTGTCCCGGCTGCTGGAGCCGTTTCAATTCCGGCGAAACCGGACGTGATGGATTGTTTTCCTCCATAACCTTGGGTTCATGTCCGTAACAACGGCGTGTTCCGCTTGGGCCGGCCCACAAAGAAATAAATGATGGCCCCCAGCAGGTGCAACAAGGCGATGACCAGCACCCAAGCGACCTTTTCGCCCTCGGCCAGCCCCTTGTTCTGGATCGCCGAAACCAGCATGCAGATCCAGAAAATGAAGATCGCTATCGCCAGCGGTATCATGCACAGCAACAGCATCAGCATTATGATTCCGCCACCCAGAAAAGCTTCTGCAATCATACGTTCACCTTTTTTTATTTGTAGCAGCCGATGTAAGGAGGCCCTGACTTTTCAGTTGAGCCTCATCACCCCCGGCGCTACACCTTGGTTTCGTCTGGCTTCTCACCCGGTTCATCCTTGCCCATCGCCTTCCTCAGCGCGGGCACCTGTTGCATCAATGTCTCAAACTTCACGCCGGTGAGGCTCTCGATGATCGGCGGCAGCTGGCTGATGATCTGCGTGACATCGCCGGTGAGTTTGCTCGCGCCGCCGCCCGGTCCGTTGCCGGAATTGATGATGACCATCTTTTCCATCTTGGAGAGCGGCTCGCTGACCTTGCCCGCCACTTCCGGCAGGATGCGCACGATCATTTCGATCACCGCCGCCTCGTTGTATTGCTTGAACGATTCCGCCTTCACGCGCATCGCCTCGGCGGTCGCCTTGCCTTGCGCCTCGATGACCGCGGCCTCGGCCAGACCGCGCGCCCGGTTCGCATCGGCTTCGGCCAGACCGGTCGCCTTGACGACATCCGCACCGGCAAAGCCCGTCGCCTTGGTCGCGGAAGCGGCACCGGCCGCCTCGGTCTCCAATTGGAATTTCCGCGCGTTCGCCAGCGTCTCCACCTTGTACCGCTCGGCATCCGCCGGCTTCTGCACCGTCGCCTCGAGTTCGCGCGACTTGCGTGAGATTTCCTGCTGTTGCAACTCGATCTGCTTCTGCTTCTCCACGATCTGCACCTGCACCTCTTCCGCCTTCACCAACTGGCCGGTTTTGAACTTCTGCAAATCATACGCCAGGTCGGCCTGCGCCTTTTGCACATTCACCGTCGCCTGATACTGGGCCACATTCGATTGGTAATCGCGTTGCGCCTCGGCCACTTTCGTGTCCGCCTGGAATTTCGCTTCCTGCCCGGCCTGGTTCGCCTGCGCGGAACGGATTACGGAATCTCGGTCCGCCTCCGCCTGCGCGATGATCGCATCCCGCTTGACCTGCGCGATCCGCGGCTTGCCGAGGGCGTCCAGATATCCCTGCGTATCGCGGATGTCACGGATTGTGAAGCTGACAATGGTCAGCCCCATGTTCGCCATGTCGCCCGCCGCCACTTCCTGTACTTTCGAGGCAAACGCATCGCGGTTCTGGTAAATTTCCTCCACCGTCATCGTGCCCAGAATCGCGCGCAAATGGCCTTCCAGCGTCTGCATCGCGATGCTCTTGATGTCATCCACGCTCTTGCTCAAAAACTGCTCCGCCGCCGTGCCGATGGAAACGTCATCGCCCTTCACCTTGATCTGCGCCACGCCGTCCACTTTCACCGGCACGCCCTTGCTCGTATAAACTTCCGGCGTCTGCACATCGATCGTCAACAATTCCAAGGAAAGCACGTCCACCTTTTCCAACACTGGCCAGACGAAGCGACCACCGCCTTTGACGACGCGGAAACCCACCTCGCGCACATTGCCGTCCGGGTCCGTTATCTTGCGTTTGAAGCCGGAGATGATCAGCACCTGGTTCGGGCCGGCCTTCGTATATCGGCTCGCATAAATGATCGCGAAGATGAAAAGGACAAACAGGATCGCTGCGGCGGCGACGATGACGTGCAGCCAGAACGAGCCGGACGCTTCTGCCTGGGCGAGCATGGGAGTGAGGTTCATGTGTTAAGTGGTGGTTGTTAGTTTATGTTTTTTAAAATCAGTTCGCGGCCTCGACATAAAATTGGGTGCCCACGATGCGTGTGATCTTCACCGTCTTGCCATTGGGTATCGCCCCGCCCTTTTCATTGCGCGCCGGCGCCGTGTAACGCGAGCCAAACTGGGTATAGGAGATCTCCCCCACGCCATTTTCCGGGATCGGCGAGATGATGGCCGCCGTCTGGCCGACCAGTTGCCCCACCTTGCCCTCGCTCGAACTCTCCGTCTTGCGGAACATCAGGTTGAACAGCCACAACACCGCCAGCGCAATGACCCACGCGCCGACCAGCGAAACCGGGGCGCTGATCCACACGCTGTTCATCGACGGGATTTCCGACACCACCAGCCCGATGGCCCCGAACGCCGTCATGAAACTCGCCAGCACCGTCGGGCTGAAAAACGTGATGCCCGGCACGCCGTCCGCGTTGAAACCGGCGTCCGCATGGCCCCCCGCGCCGACCGAATCATGCCCGCCAAAAAAGTGGCCCAGAAACGCGCTGATCAGCGTGAACACCAAACCCACGACCAGACAGATTGCGTAGATAATCATAAGCCTGCTCCATGTTGATTTGTTATTTGGATTAGAACACCAAACCCGCCGCCTGCGCAAGCCGGAAGGTGTCCTCGTTGTTCGCCACGCCGTTCCATGTTCCTATCAAACCTCATTTTCATAAGCTGTGCATTGATAATTTTGAACCAAAAGTGGAATCGCGTTCGCCGCGATCCTCCTCGTCCTCGTTCTCGTCCTCGAATGCGTTGCGCGGGATAAGGCCGGGCCTTGCCAATATGTCCGGCCTGTCGCGCCGTAGCGTGAGCGAAGGCGGACCGGTCGCGTCGAAGCTTGAGCCAAGAATGGCTTCGTTCTGTAATTTCCTCCACCGCAAGGCCCGGCCCCTAAACCATTAAAAAACTCCGCATCGCCCCGTAAAACTGGGCCATTCGCGGAGCCACCACGTTTGTCACCCGTCCCTCGCCACGTTCCCATTGGCTTCGTTTTGGTTTCGTTTTTCCACACCCAAACCGTTTGGATGCTTGCTCCTGAAGCTTGCGAACTCAAGGCCGTCCGTGTTTCGTCCGTCTCGCCACTGCGGAATCTGCGTCTCAATTTCATGGTTTTATCTGGCCTGATTTGGTTTAATTTTTGCGTTTTCATTGGCCTTTTTGCTGATTTCAGAAATCAGTTTTTGGGAGGAGTGTTCACTCCGCCCCTCCTTGCGCCCTTTGCGTGGGTCATTTCTGATGTGTCGTAAATCGTCATTCGTATATCAATAATAAAAAAGTTGGATTTGGTTGGATTTACTTGGATGGTCTTTTTGTTCAATGATTTATGCGCCTGGATTTTCGCCCTTCGCATCTGGCCTGTCGCGTCGTGTTGTCGCAGGCGAAGGTGGAAGCGCAGCGCAAGCGGATGGCCGTACGCCAGTACCGTCTTGGTGGTTGATGGCCCGCCTGTCGCGCCGTAGCTTTTTGGTGAAGGCGGATGCGGCTCGCATATTTTTTTATAAAAGTGCTTTGAATCGGTTTGAAACCATTTGAAACGGTTTGAATCCCTTTGAATAGGGGCTTGCCCGAATCCACCCGGTTGGCCCGGCCTCCGGCCCGGCGTGTCCTTTGCCTGCCGTCCGGTGGGGGTACACCAGCCCCCTTGGCCAAGGCGGATTGTCCGCGCATGTTCCGTCATAAAAAACAACCTTGATTCACCTTGATTCACTTTATTTGAGTTTAAGTTGGCCGTCCGCGAGTGCCTTTTAAAACTTTTATGGTCCAACGAAGCCCAACAAAGCCTGACGAGGCCTGACGGAGCTTGCCCGCCCGGCCCTGAACCCAGAACCCGCCGACGCCACAACGTCCGGACCTCACAATCCACCGGCACCGACGTATATCGTAAATCGTGTATCATAAATGTCATGCTCCCCCGACCGTATCACACCTTCTCAAAAGTTGAATTTCTCTGGGGAATGTAGAATGCAGATTTATGCCATATTTCTGCAAAAAACCGGAGTGGGAAGGGGGTCTGGCTGAAAAAATCCCGATAAAATCATAATCGCCCCGTAAAGATTAGGGATGCTTGGTGATACGAAAAAGGCGGCCGGGGCAAAAACTGCGCATTTTCTGGGGAATTGAAGGATTTTTGAGAATGAAAAATGAGCGGCCATTTTGGAAATACCGTTGCTCCCAGCGGGAGAAGAAACAGGAGAGGGCGGGCGTCAAAACTAACTTCTTAACTCCCAAACTCTCAAATTCACTGACTCATTGACTGCTCCGGGTCGGCCATCCTCGCCTGCTTTCACCTTCGTCTTCTTCGCGCTCTTCGCGCGATACACCCACCCAGACCCCAGACCCAAGAACCTGGGCCCAATGGAGCTTATTTCACGCTCGACACCCGTTTATCCCGGGAATAGCTTTCCAACATGGAACTGGATGGACCGCAAACTCCACCGCCCATTGTCATTCTCCGTCCAGCAATGGTAGATTCACCCAAACCAACGCCCACATACCTATGAATGAAGAACCGAACAAACCAAGTGAGAGCCTGAATGTCTACGCTTTGATAGCGTTGTACGCCGGTCTGGCTTCGGTGGCCATTGCCGGCTCTGCCTTCACCATGATGCGGCCCATCACCGACGGCGGGATGTGGGCGATCGCCGCCATGG
Source organism: Candidatus Acidiferrales bacterium (assembly GCA_035482455.1). GTDB lineage: Bacteria > Verrucomicrobiota > Verrucomicrobiia > Limisphaerales > UBA11358 > UBA11358. The sequence continues at coordinate 6,291 of DATHQS010000082.1, forward strand.
TCGCGGCCCCGGCCGTGATGGGCATCGGCATCGCCCTTTTTATGAGTAAACGACCGTCGCAATGAGCGTTCCCCATGTTCGGCCTCTTCAAGAAAAAATCACCGGCGACCCCGCCGCCGGTTCCGCCATCACCACGGCCATCGTCTCCGCCGCCGCTGCCGCCGTCGGTCACCGGCCCGCTGACGTCGGAGATGTTCTGGGATGAGATGGGCATGTCGCGGCTCGTCCCGGCCTATCTGCAATTGCACCTCGCCGTGCGCAGCCCGCAGCACCGGCTGACCCGCCGGTCGGACGGCAACCTTGATACCGACGATGTCCCGGCCCTGATGATTTTCAATCCCGACAACCCGCAGATCGGCGCCAGTTTCGTGCGGTTGATGAACGAGCAACTTGAGCCCTCCATGCTGTCGGCGCTCACCCCGGCCGAAATCGTCTCCCGCCTGGGCAATATCTACACCCAGGTCAGCGGCAAGGACATGTACGCCATCGTGTGCCAGAAATGGTGCGCGGACCGCAAGCTGTTGGAGTGAAGCCCGCGTATGAAATCATTGAGGTCATGTTTGATGTTCGTGCTTTGGGGTTCGCTGCCATGGCTGTTGGTGTCCTGCACCGTCGGTCCGTGTGGCGTGAATTGGCTTTGGAGCGGTGCGCAGCCGCAAACCACGGGCGGGGCCGTGGTTTGCGCGGTTGCCATCCAAACCAATGCGGTCGCCGGCTCTGACCGCATGGAAATATCTTCAACTGAAGTTCCGCACTGATTTAAGTTATGAATAGTGCGTGGCCCGACAACTCACCGGCACCGGCCGTCGCCAGCCCGCCTCCGCGCAGTTCCCGCGCCTTCACCGTCATCGAGCTGCTCTTCATCGTCACCTTCGTCGTCTTCGCCGCCGCGCTGCTCGTGTGGATATTTTCGCAGAAGCTCGCCGCCGAATCCCGGTTGGCCGATGCCCGGCTTTATGCCATGGGGCTGACCCTTTACGCCAACGATCATCACGGCGAATATCCCACGAACCTGAGCCAGACGCTGCCCTATGTGCAGGCGACCAAGGCCGTCCCCGGCGGCACCAACGGGTTTGAACTCCTGTTCCACGGTTCGGCGACCGACCTGACCAATGCCATCGCCAGCCGCGTCATCGTGCTGCGCGGCGATTCCATAGAGGATCGCGATGGCAAATGGATCCGGGTCTATGGCTTCGCCGACGGCCATTCCGAAGCCCACATCGAACCTGAAAACAATTTCGCCGATTGGGAACGCCAACACTCAGTTGCCCTGAACCAAAACAGGTGAATCGCGCGCAGCGCAAACTGGCTTACCCCAAAGGGGTAAAAGAAATTAGCCCGGGGTTGCCTCGCTCCCCCGCACATTCGCGAGGCTACCCCGGGTAAGCATCCAAAAATAATCTCTTCTCTTTTGCCGGCCACCCGCCGGAGGGTGGCCGGCAAAAGAGATCATCCCGCGCCTGTCCGCCAAGACCTTTTACGGTAACTGCTTGAGCCGGTGTTGGATGATATCCGCCCGCGGTTCCAACATGGCCGCCTCATTCAACAACCGCTTCGCCTCGGCGGTATACCCTTGGGCGAGCAGGGCGTCTGCCTCGCCGCAGGTGGCGAAGAGCAGGTTCATGCGGTGACGTGTCAGGCTGCCGGCATCACGGTCGGGAAAAAATGGGTAGCCATCCGGCTGGATTTCCGGCGCGGGGGCGGCGTTGCTGACCCACGCAATGTAGCTTTCCTGGTAGGGAGCCAAGGTGCTCAACGCCTGCTTGAGTCGTGGCGTAATCTGTTCCGCCCGGGCCGGATCCAAGGCGCTGACCACATAGCGGGCCCGGTTGGTCGCCCGTTCGATACCCAGAAGACAGCCGCCCTGCGACTGCGCCTCCTGCTCGATCAAGGCCCGGCAATCCGCATCCGCCGAGAGGCGCGGCCCGAAGCATGATTTTGTCCACGCGATTGTTTCTGCGAACAGGCCGAGGGAATACAGGCAATAGCCCACGCTCGCATAAACGCTTTCGTCATCGGAAGCTGCTTGGGGATTGTGCGTCTCCAGTTCCGCGATGAATTCCCGGTACCAGCGGAGGGCGCAAACGAACGCGCCCGCACCCAGGTAGCAATCACCCATCAGCTCGAAAAAATCAGCGTCGAAATAGTCCAACACCGGTTGCAGGCGGGTCGCCTCCATCTGCGGCAACAGGCCGCACCGGCCATACGCGATCACCACGGCCTGACGGGTGGCATCATTGCGGCCGGCCAGATGTGCCGCTTCCACCGCGAGCAACTGGGGATCGTCCACGACGGAATTTGGTGCCAGCAGCGGCAAGACGTTTCGGAAACTGACCGGGTGCCGGGTGCTGAAGACATCGAACACGGCGGGATCGCAGTACAACCGCTGAAAACCATCGGATAAATACTGCGTCGCGGGATTCATGTTCAAAAATTTAACCACGGATGGACACAGATGGACACGGATTTTTTTTGACCCAAATTTCACCAATTCTCGCGCAGCGCAAACTGGCTTACCCCAACGGGGTAAAAGAAATTAGCCCGGGGTTGCCTCGCTCCGCTGCACATTTGCGAGGCTACCCCGGGTAGCCGCCAACAATATTATTCCCTCTCCCCTCCGAGGGGAGAGGGAAGGGTGAGGGGTGGCTTTCATTTCAAAATGTTTAACACCTTCAACCTTAACCCGCCTTGTCGCATTCTTTGCAGTGGTGTTTGCCGCCGGTGCCGTCTTGTTTATGGACCGGCTTGATCCGTTTGCCATCTGGGCAGGTGTCCTTGTCGTGAAAAACTTCACGCGGATATTCCGGCGAGTTCGTGTGGTAAGGGCTGACTTTGGCCATAATGTTCCGTTCCCATGGGTGGTTGCTGATGCTGCCGACACTGTGTCGGAAGAATCACTACGTTTTTATCACGGCCCCAAAATCTGGCCATGATAATTGGGGACGATTTTTGGAATTGGCTTTTGACCACGGCCTGTCGCGCCGTAGCCTTGGCGAAGGCGGAATAAACACGGATTGTTTTGACCCAAATTTCACCATTTCTCGCGCAGCGCAAACTGACTTACCCCAAAGGGGTAAAGGAAATTAGCCCGGGGTTGCCTCGCTCCGCTGCACATTTGCGAGGCTACCCCGGGTAAGCCCCACAAAAATCTCCTCTCTTTTGCCGGCCACCCGCCGGAGGGTGGCCGGCAAAAGAGAGCATTCACAGCTTGGCGAAGCGGCAGAATGTAGACTCCCGGCCTTCTACTCTTTCCAAAGATGTTCAAGTCAAAACACGGTTCATGGATCTTCCTTTGATTCCATTTTTTGGCGAATAGCTTCCAGCTTAGGTTGATTGATTGTCTCGCCAATTTTTCTCGCGGGTGCAACCATTGCAATTCCGACGTTTACGTACTTTCGAGCTTCCTGTTTTGTCTCAAGTATGGAATCAGTTGGGACGTCCCAATGACCATGAATCAATCCCAGACACATCAATCGACGAGGCGTTTCGCCTGACTTTTCCACGGCGAATACAGGAGACCCGCTCAGTCCTCCTATTGAGCGAGACTCAATCAGAATTACTTCCATGTTGCCAAATTTTTTTGTCGGCACTGGCTCTGTCGGAATCATGGCGATATTTCCCATTCTGACAATTGGATGATTCCGCTCTGTTCCTGAATGAAATGCAAAGAGACCGGTGATAAAAACATCGCTTCCCACGCCAATACCGTCTTGCCCTGATTTTAAATCAGTCAGCAGGGATTCCTCACTTATGGCAACGAAATCAAGCGTTTTAAGAACAGCATTTGTATGGAACAGAGGATATACCGCTACATCTGAGGCTTCAGATTCATCCGGATGAAAAAACCATGTGATTCCACTTTCGACATTGAATATCGTCGAGTCTCCGTTTTTATTGTTAACCCGAATAACAAAATTTCGTTGTCCAATGTCGGCGATGATATGCTTGGCAGTCACCAAATAAACAAAAGCTTTCCTAGCAAGCTTTGACGGACGGGAAACAAAAAAACCAGTTCCTCGCCACTCGTAAGAAGTTTTTGCGCCGTCTTGGCTCTCGAGACCAATAAAAAACACACATTTCAAAATGTTTTCGTCAATTTGCATGGCTTACTTCCGATATTATTATTGTTGGCATCCGGCTTCTAGCCACCTTCACCCATCGGAGGGAGAAGGGAGATTATTTTAGGGGCGGTTTCACAGGGTAGCCCGTCTTTAATCTGGCAACCGCTGGCTGACAGCTGTAAGCCCTTCGGGCTATTTTTATGGTCGATCACAGACGAGTTTTCAATCATTCGCCCTTGCCCACCTCCGCCGCAACATGCTTATCAAACCCGATATAAATCCGCGCATTCCCATTCTTGGCCAGGGCTGAGAGCGCTTCCAATTCCAGCATGCGGAGCAGGGCGGGGTGTTTGGCGTAGGCTTGGGCGGTGCGTTCGCGTTCCTGGAGCTGTTTGATTTCGGCTTCGGTTTGCAAGCGCTGGACTTCGGCGTGGCTTTGGGCGGCGAGGCGTTCGGCGTGGGCGCGGGCTTCGGCTTCCTGCCGTTGGGCGTCGGCTTTGCTTTGGGAATCGATCTTTTGCACGTCGGCCTTGGTGCGGGCTTCCACGAGCTGGACCTGGCTCATGCGTTCGGCGGCGAGCACCTTGTTCATGATCTCCTGCAGGTTGCCGGGAAAGACGAGGTCTTTCACATCCGCGCGCTGGATGGTCACGCCGTAGCTGGCGGCGGTGCCTTTCACATCGCGCAGGATGTCCTCGCTCAGGCGGTTCCGGTTCGTGAGGATTTCTTCCAGGGTCATGGAGGCGAGGGAACGGCGGGCGGCGAGCTGCACATCGCTATACAGCCGGTCCTCATATCTCTCGACGGCATGCAACGCGAGCTTGGGGTCGATGACGCGGAACTGGACGATGATGCTGACGCGGAGGGCGACCTTGTCCGCCGTCAAAATTTCCTGGCCCTTGATGGTGAGGTCGCGTTCGCGCATGTCCACGAGTGTGAGTTCGACGAGCGGGCCGGTGCGGCCGAACATGCCTTCGTTTTTGGGGATCTCGTAGCGGCCGGCTTCGAGGGTTTTGGTGAGGACGCCGTCTTCGTACCACAGGCCGCGATGGGTGTCCTTGATGATGATTTCAATTTTTTGCCTGGCCATAATCTGAGTTCCTTTCCCGACATCGCCGCGCGATGTCCTTGTCACTTAAGTTGGTGCCCCGAAGCGAGACCGATAGTTGAGCACGGCCGAGAACAGATCTGCATCTGCTGAGTCACATTCGCAATGAGTGACAACAGTGCTTGTTGGTGGCCGCTCATTGACCTCGCCGGGGCGGAGGCAGTTAATACCCGCCAATAATTGAAGTCAAGGCACTAGCGTACGGCCACCATGCAGGCGGATGCTTCCTGGCGGGGCGGGGACAGCTTGTCCCCGCATCTTCTTTGCTCGGGCCCCCGCCATCCTCAATCTTCCATCCTCCATCCTCGCCACCATGCACCCGCTATCCGCGTGACACCGGCGCCGCAATTTCATTTAATCTCCGCACATGAGTGATACGTCAAAGGAACGTTCCGATGAATTTCTGAAGATCAGCGGCCAGTTCAAACTGGGCTCGCTCGTCACGGAACAGTCCCATCCCGTCACCGCCAACCTCAGTGCCGTGGCGCGCCGGGACATCGCCGCCGCGCTGGACCTCCTGTTCCAGGTGGATGAGGATGTCCTTGCCAAATACCGCGAGTTTGCCGGGTCGGGTCGCGCCGAAAAAATTGCGGCCACGGTCACCGCGGCCATCAAGGCCGGCGGAAATGTCTTCTTCACCGGGTGCGGCTCAACCGGCCGCCTGAGCATCCTGCTGGATTCTGTCTGGCGCGATTTCTGGCATCAGCATAAGCATGACGACTACGAGAACCGCACCTTCAGCGTGATGGCGGGCGGCGATTACGCGCTCATCAAGTCCGTGGAAGGCTTCGAGGATTTTACCGCTTTCGGCAAAAAGCAGATCACCGACCTGTTTGTGTGCCCGAAGGATGTGGTCTTCGCCATCACGGAAGGCGGCGAGACGTCGTTCGTCATCGGCACCGCGTGGGCGGGCGTCGAGGCCGGGGCGAAGGTGTATTTCGTCTATAACAACCCGGACGACATCCTGTGCGAACACGTCCAGCGCAGCCGCGAAGTCATCCAGAGCGACCGCATCGAGAAGCTCAACCTCACCACCGGGCCGATGGCCATCACGGGCTCCACGCGGATGCAGGCCACCTCCATCCAGATCTGCGTGATGTTGACAGTGCTGGAGATGGTCGCGCGCGATCTGTCCGGCGCGGAGGCGATGGATGTGCCGGCACAGTTCCTGGCCTCGTTTCAGGAGGGCTATGCCACGTTGCGTTCGCCGGAATTTCTGGAACAGCTCGCGAAGCTCGTCGCCCTGGAGGAAAAAGTTTATCGTGGCGGCTGGCAGAACAACTATCACACGAACCGTTTCGGCATCGATGTGCTGACGGACACCACGGAGCGGTCGCCGACGTATTGCACGCCGCCGTTCCGGAAGTTTGACGACGCGACCGCCACGGAGTCGTGGGCCTATCTCTTCGTGCCGAACGACTGGACGGACAGCGCGTGGAAAAACATCTTGAAGCGCAAGCCGCGTTGCGTGGAATGGGACCAGGACGAGGTGACGCCGTTGGTGCCAGGGGACAAGCTCGAACGCACGCTGGAGATCATCAGCAAGATCAGCTCGACGGAGTTGCTGCGGTATAAGATCGGCATCAACGGGATGCGTTACCGTTCACAGGGCGTGGGCGATTCCGCCGTGGCGGTCATCTCGCGCAAAGAGGATGCCGAGGTGCATTGGAAGCAGCTGGACAAGGCGGCGGCGACCAAGTCCAAGGTGGGCCAGATCTATTTCGGCCACAAGGGCGTGGACGAGGTAGTCACGCAATTGGACCAGCGCATCCCCGGTGCCATCACGGTGTTCGTGCCGGTGCCGACGACTCCCTTCCTGCTCGATGGTGTGACGCGCACGATGGTGAAGCTGGTCATGAACGCGCTTTCAACCTGCACGATGGTGCGGCTCGGCCGCGTGCTGGGCAACTACATGGTGTGGGTCGTGCCGAGCAACCTGAAATTGATCGACCGGGCCACGCGTTACATCACCAAGCTGGCCAACTTGGAGTACGAGCCCGCGAACGAACTGCTGTTCGAGATCATCGAATACGTCGAGCCGCGCATGAAGAGTGACCAGGCGTACCCGCCGGTGGTCGGCATGGCCGTGGTGCGCACCAAGGAAAATGTTTCGAACCAGGAAGCTGAACGCCGCCTGAAAGAAAACCCGCTGCACTAAATTACAGGTAGCGGACGGCGCGCTGCGCCGTCCCCGTCGTCGAGCGCAGCGTCAGACGACGGAAAAACTTTGCTAACCCACGGCGCGCATTTCCAAATACGCGGTGAACGTATTCCTTCTCCCAGCCTGTCACGCCGTAGCGCAGCGTAGGCGGACAGGAGAGGGCAGGGTGAGGGAGAACGCGTTCGCCTAAGCATGATACCCCTTCCAGCCATACCACCCCGGTCCCGGTGACCGGTGCGCCAGCACCTCAAAACACGATCGGCTCGTTCAGCTTCCCGCACTGCGTGCAACGCGACCGGTCCACATCCGCGTCGTCGGTGTACACGAACTCGCACTTCGTGCAGCGGAACACGCGGTCCTCCGGGTGCGCGGGACCGAACCGCCGCCGGCGCACCTCGGACAAGATGCCAATCACGCTGATCGCACCGAGCGCCAGCGCCACGTAGGCCACCATGAGGTATTGGATGCTCACGTCATTCGTCCCGCCAGAGCCGCTGGCCGCCGAGGATGGCGTTCGAGTTCTTGCCGGGCACGGCCCCGGCCGGCATTTTTTCGATGAGCCGTGCATTGCCGCCGCCCAGCACCACATAATCCACCAGCAACGCGTTCTTCAGGAGCGTGACGACGACATCGACGTGATGCCGCCATTTCTTTTTGCCGAGCCGCTTGAGCGCGAGCGTGCCGAGATATTCCTCGTAGCTGCGGTTCTTTTTGTACGGCAGATGCGCGAGTTCGAGCGGCAGGACGGTTGTGCCCACGACCAGCGCCGAGCCGAGGCCGGTGCCCAAACCGAGGAACAGCATGCGTCCGCCCGTGTGGCCGCCGAGGGCCTGCATGGCGGCGTCGTTGATGATCCGCACGGGGCGGCCGAAGGCCTTTTTGAAATCGTACTTCACCCAGCCGCCGCCGAGGTTGTGCGGCTCGCGCGTGGGGCGGTTGTCCTTCACCGGCCCGGGATAGCCGATGGACACGGCGTCATACTTCCAGCCGGCCGTGGCCTGTTTCACGCCGGCGACCATGTCTGCCGCGGTCATGGCCGGGCCGGAGATGATCTTGACGACTTCCTCGGTGCCCGGGGCGTGGAATTTGATATGCGTGCCGCCGACATCAATGACGAGGATTTTTTTTGGTTTCGATTTCATGGCGCGGGTTCAGGGTGGGTTGGGGGCGTTAGTAGAGGTCAGCGGTGTGATGTGCCAGTAGAAAGTGACTTCGCCCAGCATCAGTTGCGCGGCCGGCGCAAACTTGAGGCTGAGGGCCAGCGCCACGGCGTTGGTGTCGCCCTTCGGCGAACGTCCGGCGGCCTCGATCGCGTTGTCCGCCGGCAGCAAGACGGCGCCGATCACGCTGCCGATCTGGTCCACGGTCACCTGCACCTTGCTGGGCGCGATGACATCGTTGAATTCCAGCGAGGGCAGGGCGGGCTTGGCGAGCAATCGCCGATGCGCCAGCGCCCCGGAGATCTGGAGCACGGAAGCCTGCGGTAGCGCCGGGCCGGCCGGTGCCGCCAGTTCCACGAGCAGCGGTGGCGGTTTGAAGTCGAGCTGGAAATCCCCGAACTGGTTCGTCTGTATGAACCCGTTGAAGGCGGCTCCGAGATTTTCCGGGTTTGGCAGCGTCAGTTCGCCCGGCCTGGCCTGCCAGCGGAACGACGGCGGCGTGATGACGGGTGCCTGCTGCCAGATGGCCGCGGCGAAATCACGCGGATTGGGCAGGGCAAACAGCGCGGGGTTGTCCAGTTCCATGAGATCATCC
>DATHQS010000083.1:0-9737 GCA_035482455.1 Candidatus Acidiferrales bacterium
CCGAAACGGTTCGGGCCCGCAAGGCCTGGACCAAACAAAGTTTTTGTTCCCAAGAAAGTCGGCGAGTTGGCGGCATACAGCCGCACATTGTGTCAGCTATGCTTCCGGTCTAAAGTGTCAGCGATGTTCCCGGTCCGTGCCCACCCTAACCCTCTCCCCCGAGGGGGAGAGGGGACTGCTGCCTGTGACTCGGGAGTCGTTGAAAAAAAAGCTGCCATGGGTTCGCGGAAAAGTTGAGAACAGCGCGGTCTTTCTTTGTGGGGAAATGTCGGGTATTAATTTTTGATTCGCATGAAAAGAATTCTTTTGTTTTTGGCCGTAATGGTGACGTTGCCGGTTTTGGGGTTTTCGCCGGATACGACGGTCTGGCTCAGCAAGCCGGCGCGGAGTTTTATCGAGTCCACGCCGCTGGGGAACGGGCGACTGGGGGCGATGGATTTTGGCGGGATCGAGGATGAGCGCGTGGCGTTGAACGAGGATTCGCTCTGGTCGGGGTCGGTGCAAGAGGCGGACCGGACGAATGCGGCGGCGGCGCTGCCGGAGATACGGCAATTGTTGCTGGAAGGGAAAAATGCCGAGGCGGAGAAGCTGGTGAACCGGAATTTTACCTGCGCGGGGCGCGGTTCGGCCAACGGGCATCCGGGCGAGGTGCCGTATGGTTCGTATGAGGTGCTGGGGGATCTGCGATTGAAGTTTGCCTACACGGACACGAACGCGGTGACCGCGACCGAGGGGACCGGCTACCGGCGGGAACTGGATTTGACCACGGCGACGGCGCAGACGGAATTTTCGCGGGGCGGGGTGAAGTTCACGCGGGAGATTTTTGTGAGCGCACCGGACCAGGTCATCGTGATGCGGTTGACGGCGGACAAGGCGGGGCAGCTTAATTTTGAGGCGGCTTTGGACCGGCCGGAGAGGTTTAAAACGGAAGCCGCTGGGACCAATGATTTGCTGATGACGGGGGCGATGACGAACGGGGCGGGCGGGGAGGGTGTGAAATATGCGGCGCGGTTGCGGTTGCTGAACACGGGCGGCAAGGTGTCGGCGGCGGACGGGAAGATTTCCGTGAGCGGGGCGGATGAAGTCTTGCTGCTCATTTCGGCAGCGACGGATTATGAGCGGTTCGCCAAAATGAGCCGGCGGGGTGTGGCGGCGGCGGCGAAGAAAGATTTGGATGTGGCGGCGAAAAAAGATTTCTCCAAGCTGCTTGCGGCGCACATCACAGACTACCAGAATTATTTCAACCGGGTGAAACTGGAGTTGCCGGCCATAGAGACCCGAAATCCAACAATCAGGCCCACCCCGGAGCGAATTGCGGCGAAGGACCTGGCAAATGATCCTTCGCTGGCGGTGTTGTATTTTAATTTTGGCCGGTATCTGCTGATTTCGTCGTCGCGGCCGGGCGGGATGCCGGCGAACTTGCAGGGGCTTTGGGCGGACACGGTCGCGCCGCCGTGGGGCGCGGATTATCACCTCAACGTAAATATACAGATGATCTACTGGCCGGCGGAGGTGTGCAACCTGACGGAGTTGAACGAGCCGTTGTTCGCGTACATCGAGTCACTGCAGAAGCCGGGGGCGAAGACGGCGAAGGATTATTACGGCGCGCACGGCTGGGTGGCGCATGTGCTGGCGAACGCGTGGGGCTTCACATCGCCGGGCGAAAGCGCATCGTGGGGGCTGACGCCGAGCGATGCGGCGTGGCTGTGTCATCACCTGTGGGAGCACTGGCGGTTCACGGGCGACAAGGAGTTTTTGAAACGCGCGTATCCAGTGCTGCGCGGGTCGGCGGAATTTTTCGCGGACACGCTGATCGAAGAGCCGTCGCATCACTGGCTGGTGACGGCGCCGGCGAATTCGCCGGAGAACGCATTCACGATGACGAACGGCGAGACGGCGCATGTGTGCCTGGGACCGACGCTGGATAACCAATTGCTGAGATTTCTTTTTGGCGCAGTGATCGAATCGGCGGACATCCTGGGCGTGGACAAGGAATTTGCGGCGGAATTGAAAACGAAGCGCGACCGGTTGCCGCCGACACGCATCGCCAGTGACGGGCGGGTGATGGAGTGGTTGGAAGAATACAAGGAGCCGGAGCCGACGCACCGGCATGTGTCGCACCTGTGGGGACTGTATCCGGGCAATGAGATTTCGCCGACCGCAACACCGGCACTGGCCGAGGCGGCGCGGAAAACGCTGGACGTGCGCGGAGACAAGAGCACGGGGTGGGCGACGGCATTCCGCATGGCGCTGTGGGCGCGGCTGCACGATGGCGACCGGACGTTCAAATTGCTGGAAAACCTGCTGCAACCGGCAGGCGGCAAGGGGACGGATTTCGGCGGCAGCGGCGGCGGGACGTATCCAAATCTGTTTGATGCGCATCCACCGTTCCAGATCGACGGGAACTTTGGCGGCACGGCGGCGATCGCGGAGATGCTGGTGCAATCGCAGGCGGGGGAGATCGAATTGCTGCCGGCGTTGCCATCGGCGTGGCCGATGGGAATCGTTTCCGGGCTGAGGGCGCGGGGCGGATATGAGGTGGGCATCAAGTGGCAGGGCGGGAAGCTGGCCTCGGTGACCGTCCGGAATGTGAGCGACAGCGGGCCGGTGAAAGTCCGTTACGGCAGCCAAGTGGTGGAACTGACCCTGAAGAAGGGCGAGGCCAGGAACTTGAACGCGAAACTTGAGTGAAATTTTTATTTTGAAATCACGCCGCTCGCGTAACCTGCGGGCGGCTTTTCATGAAACTACTTGTCATCGGTTCGGGCGGCCGCGAACACGCCCTGGTCTGGAAGCTTGCGCAGTCGCGCCATGTCACGGAGATGTGGTGCGCACCGGGGAATGCGGGGATCGCGCAGGAACGCCTCGCAAAAAATTCTTCAGCCGTCGAGTGTGTCGATATTGGCGCAGAGGACTTGGCGAAGCTGCTGGCGTTTGCGCAGGAAAAGAAGGTGGATTTCACGGTGGTGGGGCCGGACAATCCGCTGGCGCTGGGCATCGTGGACCTGTTTCAAAAGCACGGGCTGAAGATCTGGGGCGTGAACCAGAAGGCGGCGCAGTTCGAGTCTTCGAAAGTATTTTCGCAGAAGTTCATGGAGAAATACGGGATTCCCACGGCGGCGGCGGGGACGTTTTCGGACGTGGTGGCGGCGAAGCGATTTTGCGCGACCCTCGGTGGCAAGTGCGTGGTGAAGGCGGACGGGCTGGCGCTGGGCAAGGGTGTCTTGATGTGCATGAACCAGTCCATGGCGGAGAAGGCGGTGGACGAGATCATGGTGGGCAAGGCGTTCGGCGCGGCGGGCGCGAGCGTGGTGGTGCAGGAATTTTTGGAAGGCATCGAGGTTTCCATGCACGCGCTGTGCGATGGGAAGACGGCGAAGATTTTTCCAACATCGCAGGACCACAAGCGGGCGCTGGATGGTGACCGGGGCTTGAACACGGGCGGGATGGGGACGTATTCGCCGACGCCGTTTTTGACGGAGACGCAACTGGCGGAGACGGCGCGCACGGTGCTGGAGCCGTTCATGCGCGGGTGCGTGGCGGAGGGGATCGATTATCGCGGCCTGCTGTATCCGGGCGTAATGCTGACGAAGAACGGGCCGAAGATTTTGGAATTCAACGCGCGGTTTGGCGATCCGGAGACGCAGGTTTACCTGACACGGCTGGAGAATGATTTGGTGGAGCTGCTGGATGCGAGCGCAAGCGGGACGCTGGCGCAGCAGGAGCTGAAATGGAGCCCGCTGGCGAGCGTGTGCGTAGTGATGGCAAGTGGCGGGTATCCGGGCAATTATCCGAAGGGGAAGGTCATCACGGGGCTGGACGTGGCGAATGCATTGCCGCAGACGAAAGTTTTCCATGCAGGCACGGCACTCAAGGACGGGCAGGTGGTGACGAATGGCGGACGCGTGCTGGGTGTGGCGGCGTTGGGCAAGGATTTGAAGGCGGCGCAGGCGGCGGCGTATGCGGCGGTGGAGAAGATTCATTTTGAGGGGGCACAGTTTAGAAGAGATATCGCGGCGAAGGCGGTTTGAAATCCTTTGGTCTTGCGTTTTGACCGTGAAGTTCAAAACAATCATCGCATGACTCCTTTATCTGCCATGACTTTCATCTTCCGTGTTGTCCGCCGGTCCGCCTTGTTCTGTGTTTTATCGGCATTTTCAATCGCCGGGATTGTCCGGGCACAGGAGACTGCGCCGGCGGCGGCGGCCACGCTTCATCCCGCGCTGTTTCTCGTGGGCGATTCGATCACCAAAACTGGCAAGCCACCCGGCGACACTGGGCCTTGGGGGATGGGCTATGAAATCGTGCCGATGTTCGACGCGGCGAAAATCCACGTGTACAACGAAGGCGCGGGCGGGCGCAGCAGCCGGGGTTACATCGAGGAAGGTTTATGGGCGAAGATTTTGGAGTGGGTGCAGCCCGGCGATTTCATCCTGATCATGTTTGGTCATAATGACTCCGCCAACTCGGCGAACTATCCCGATCGCACGACGATCGGTGGCGGTGGTGAGGAAACGATCCAAACCGGGGTGGGTGACCAAAAGAAAACCATCCATACTTACGGGTGGTATCTACGGCAGTACGTGAAGGATGCGAAGGCCAAGGGGGCTACGGTGATCTTGTGCTCGCCCGTCCCGCGTAACACCTGGGTGGAGGACAAGATCAAGCGCGGATTTGACGGCTATGCGCAATGGGCGGCGGAGGCCGCCAAAAGCAGCGACGCGCTGTTCATCGACCTGAATACGCTGGTGGCGAACCGGTATGATGTGCTGGGGAAGGAGCAGGCGGCCAAATATTTTTTTGACAGCCAGCATCCGACCAAAGCCGGGGCGAAACTGAATGCCGAGGCGGTGGTCGAAGGGCTAAAACAATTGAAGGACTGTCCGCTGGCTGGTGAACTGGTGCCGGTGGTTCATTGAAACGGCGAAGGTACTTTAAATATGAAGGATGAGCAGAAGCAACCCAGCTCCCGAAAAAAGACGCACGTGCAAAAACTCGTCTTTTCCCTGGCCGTGCTCATCTTCTGCGCCCTCCAAAGTTTTGCCCAAGATTTTGGCTACGACACCACCCGCAGCGTCATCACCATCACCGACGCGAACGGCAAATCCAAACGTATCGTCCTAGATTCCAACCAGCGCTTCGGCGCGCCCAGTTGGTCCGGCGACGGCACCTATCTCGTCCTCAACTCCGGCGGCAAACTCTGGCGCGTGTCCGTGGACGGCAAAGAAAAACCAAAACCCATTTCCACTGGCACCGATGGTGTCGATATCGACCACGGCGTTTCGCCTGATGGCAAGACCCTCGCGATCACTTCCGGCGCTCTCTTCGCCGTTCCCATCGATGGCGGCGAACCTCGCCAGTTGACTCCGCAATCACCGAGTTATTTTCAAGGTTGGTCTCCAGATGGCAAAACGTTGGTTTACACCGCCAACCGCGGGCGCGGCTACGAAATTTTTTCCATTGATTTCGCCGGGGGTGAAGAACGTCGCCTGGTTCCCTCCCTTAAAACCTCTGACGCCGCCAACTATTCCTACGACGGCGCCTGGATTTATTTCTGTTCGCACGACTCCGGAAATTCCGAACTCTGGCGCGTCGCCGCGCGGGGCGATTCCTCGAAACCGGAACTCGTGCTGGCCGACGAGCGCGCCAACTGGTCCCCGCGCCCATCGCCCGATGGCAAGTGGCTTTTCTATCTATCGTATCCGCCGAAGACCCAAAGCTTCCCGGCCGATCGCGATGTCATACTCCGCCGCATCCCGCTGCCCGGCGCAAAAATTAAGCCCGCGAAAGTCGTGGACATCGCCCGCTTCACCGGCGGTCACGGCTCCATCGGCAAGCGGCCATGGTCACCCGATGGGCATTCCTTCGCGTATGTCAGTTACGAGCCGCCACCGCCATCGGTGCGTATCGTGATGTTTACACCGTCCGATCTCGAAGTCCCGGATGGCGCCAACCAAAGACTTACAAAGATTGCCGACTCCGCCGAACGATTTCTTTTTGCCGGCATGAAACAATGGGGCTATCCGGCCGTGACCACAAATATTTTCCGCCGCGAAACAAACGGTTCTGCCGAGGTACTGCGGGTCAAAGGCGAATTCCCGCTTTCCAGCGGCAGATACTGGAAGCCCAACTATGCCGATTACGTTATCGACCGGGCAAGCCGGCAATATGAAATCACTGGCGAAGGGCATATCTGGTGGATCTTTATCTATCTCGGTGATCGTCCCACCCGATTTGATGACTGGCGCGGTGACGGCGTTTCGCGCGAGGGCGGCTGGGCGATGGTCAACTACGACACCATTCCCGGTGAAATCCGTTCCGACCTCGGCCTCGACGAAGGTTTCAATGCCCAATATTTCCTGAAGGGTTCCATCCACGAACTCGGCCACGCCTTTGGCTTGCCGCATGCCGGTCCCGACATTCCACTCGATCTCGGCAATTCCCTCATGGGCCCGAACATGGATGTCTACGCCAAAAAGGAATATCCGCACCCCGACCACGTCTACCTCTCCGAAGCCTCCGCAGCGATGCTCTGGAAACACCCCGTCTTTTCCGGCACCGACCGAGACCGCGTAATCCAGCCCAGGGTCAAGCTCATCGACTACCACGCCCGCTACAGCCAAACCGACGACGTCGTCACCCTCACCGGCAAACTCATCTCCGACCAGCCTGCGCACACCGTCGTCGTGGCTGAAGATCTCGGCCCACATGAGGACGACCACTGGTTCCGCAATCACTCCGCCCGCCTCGCCCGCAGCGGCTCCTTCACAGTGAGATTTGATCACCCGCCCAAATCCGACGTCCACTACCAAATCCGCTTCTGTTTTCAAAACGGTTGCACCACCGGCGATGGCACGCCCACCGGCTACATCCAAAAATCCTACACCTATAAAGACGGACATTTTGAGTTCGGTGAGTAAGTTGTTTTATTATGCGGAGATACCAAATTACATCAGTTCAAGAGCGGCAAGTTTAATCCCAAATTTCAACACACCACGAAAAATAGTCATATCAATATTTGCCTTTCCTTCAAGGTGAGGGGGAAACGTTCCCAGCGCTTGTTGGAATACGTATCGTTGATTGTGAAAATGGCTCGATGAGAGCAAAGGTTTCAAGTGAGCATGAAAAGCATCACGGGGTGGCTTGGGTGACGGCGTTGGTTGAGGGGAGGAACATCTTCAAGGCGCTGGTTTGCATGTCCAACATGTCCAGTTGCTTTTGCTTGTAGGTGGCCAACTGGTCCGGGGTGAGAATGTCATTGAGGAGTTTTAGTTTGTCCTCCAGCGCCTGCTTTTGCGATTGAACCGACAGGGCGACGGCGTCGGCCAGATTGCCGGAGGCGCGGGCCTGGGTGATGGCGTCTTTAATTTGCGCGGGCTGGTTCAGGTTGTATTGGGAGAGGATGGCGCGGATTTTATCCTGTTGGTCGGAGGAGAGATCCATCTCGCCGGCCATCAGGGTGACTTCCGATTTGGCGCTGTTATCGGCCGCAACAACGGCTTCCGATTGTTTAAAGTCCGGGTAGGTGGCGAGCTGGTCGGGAGTGAGGACGGCCTTGATGTCCGTTTCTTCATTTCGCAGGTCTTTCGACGCGGCTTGAATGGCGTCGGGCGTCATGCCGCCGGACATGGTCTTCAACATCTGCTGGCTCGATGAATCAATGTTTGCCGTCATGATATTGCTGATGGACTGGGCCTGGTCGTCGGTCAAGTGAAGCTGGTTCTGCATGCGGGCAATCTTGGCGCGGACCTCTTTTTTCCGGAATTGCGCGGCCATGGCTGCGCCCTGCGCCATGGCGTTGGTAAAGTAGGCCGGCATCTGGTTCGGCTGGCTGGCGACGGTGCGGGCCTTGGCCAGTTCCTGGACGGCGGTTTGTGCCTGGCCGGCCTGGCCGCGCAGCTTGAGAAGTTCGTTGCGTTGGGACTGGGAGAGTGCTTTTTGGTCCTGGGCTTCCGCAACAGAATTTGAAAGGCGTTCGTTTTCCGCCTGCAACTTGGCGATGGTGTCTGCCAGTGGCGCCTGTTGCTGCTGGAGGGCCTGGTTTTGATCGCGAAGCTTGGAAGCCTGATGGGCTTCGAAGACGCCGGCCCCGGCGAGGACGGCGACGGTGGCGGTGACGAGGACTTTTTGGAGGGTGGTCATGGCGATGGTTTTGGTGGCGGCGATGATGGTGGAGGTGGTGACAGCAGTGCCGGCGACGGCAACGGTGGAAATGGCGGCAGCGAGGCCGACGGGCGCGGAGTGGACGGCGTTGGCGGAGAGCAGGACAACGAGACCGCTGGTGCCGACGGTGACCTTGCGCTTGGAGAACAGTTCGCGGAGACGGTCCATGGCGCGGGTGACGCGTTTTTGCGCGGCTTCCTCGGTGATGCCAAGGAGGCAGGCCATCTCGGGGGCGGATTTTTTCTCGAAATAACGGAGCATGAGGGCATCGCGGTCGGCTTCGGTCAGTTCGCCGAGGGCGTCGTCGAGGTGGGGGGCGATGTGTTCCCAGTTGGCGTCGGGGCCGGTGGAGAGGAGTTCATTCATGGTGGCGGCCTCCTGTTCGCAGATGCGGCGGCGGGCTTCGGAGCGGATGGATTTGCAGGCCTGATTGCGGGCGGTGGTGTGCAGCCAGCCGGAAAGCACGGGATGGCCGGTGAGCGAGGCCGCTTTTTCCGCCAAAACGATGAAGACGGCCTGGGTGGTGTCGCGGGCGGATTGTTCCTCGCCGGTCAGGCGCAGGGAGGCGGAGTAGACGGCGTCAATGTGCCGGCGGACGAGTTCGCCGAAGGCGGCGTCGGAATGGCGTTCCGCGTAGTCGCGCAAGAGCTGCTGGTCGGTCAAATCGTTCACTCATTAGATAATACCGGGCGGGGGCGAAAGCGGACAGGGAATCTGCATTTATGATTTACGAATGACGATTTACGAATCCAAGTGCCGGCGGGTGGGATCGGTTGTAAGCGAGCTTTTGGTGCGGTCGAGAGCGGTGCTGAAGCAACCGCACTCCAAACGCTTTGCGAAGACGGAAGCGACGGGCGGTTTTCAAGTGACAGGTTGGCGAGGATCGTGGAAAGCCGGGTCGGAGGCCGGCGCTCCAGGACGTTCGCGCGATCATTGGGAAATGGGGGCCATGAGCTTGCGGTTCATGGTGAGGACGGTGCGGTTCAGATTTATGGCGTTGGTCCGGAAGGTCTGGAGGGCGGAGAGTTCATCCGGGGTGAGAAAGGAACCGCTGTTGGCGATGGTGGAGGCATAGATGCCGTCGAGCAGGTTGAGGCTTTGATCGGCCTGGGCTTCCGAGGCGATGTTGGCAAAGTTGAGCATGGGGACGACCTGATAGTCCGCGGGTAGCCCGGCGTTCTTCAGCGCCGTCGCCGTGGTATCCTGCAGCAGTTGCTGGAGCTGATTCTTCTTATCGTCCTTGGCCGCCTTGTCGCCGGTGAAAGAATCGGAAAACTGGCTGGCGGACAGGTTGGCAAACAAATTTTGGGTGTAGTCCTTGTATTGCGCCGCTGCGTCATCGCCCAACAAGGCCTTTACCTTGCCTTGAAAGGCGGTGTCGGCCGCCGAGAAAATCTGGTCTATTTCCGCCTGCGATTTGCCGTCGTGCAAGACCTGGGTGATGAGATCCACGTTGTCCATGACGTTGTCGGCGAGCATGTCGTTCAATTGACCGGTGACCTCGGGGGTGAGGTTCAGTTTTTTCGCGAAATCCTTGTAGATGCTGCTCATGCCCATCTTTTGCTGGTCGCGCA
>DATHQS010000084.1:0-4489 GCA_035482455.1 Candidatus Acidiferrales bacterium
TCTTCGGCAAAGGCTCCGCGACGGCCGCCGACCAGATGTGGATGGCCCGTTATCTCCTCTTGCGCCTCTGCGAGAAGTACGAGGTCGATGTGGTGTGGCATTGCAAACCGCTCGGCAAGGACGTGGATTGGAACGGCTCCGGCATGCACTCCAACTTCTCCACCGAACACATGCGCACCGTCGGCGGCAAGGAATACTTCGAAGCCCTCATGGCCGCGTTCGACAAGTACAAGAACGAGCACATCGCCGTGTACGGACCGGACAATCACCTCCGCCTCACCGGCCTGCATGAAACGCAGTCCATCGACAAGTTTAACTACGGCATCGCGAACCGTGGCGCGTCCGTCCGCGTCCCGCACAGCTTCGTCAACAACGGTTACAAGGGCTACCTTGAAGACCGCCGCCCGAACTCCCAGGGCGACCCCTACAAGATCGCCAGCCGCATCCTGCAGACCATTGCGACTGTCCCGACCGCGGGTGCGAAGAAGGCCAAGAAATAATCACTTAGACGACCAGTGGAGGAACTGGGGAACGGCGCGAACGAACAGTTCGCGCCGTTTTTTATTTTACCGGAGTGCGCCCGTCCCCAGGCGCAGCAACATCAACCAGCCCGTACGCGGGAAATTAACAAAAACTTTCCACCTTCCTCCTGCAAAGTCGAGTTGCGTCTGGCATTAACTTTTCAATTTGCGATTGGGTTGGAGCGAGGTAAGTTCCAAGCATGACGGAAGAACAACGCAAGTTCTTGAGGCGCGCCATGAAAGATGCGCTGAGGATTCAGCATCGTTTTTCGGCGGAACCGGTTCTCGCGCGGACAGGAAAAGGATATCTAAAGAGTGATGGGGTTGAAACGCTCCAACGCATCAAGGCCAGCATGAAAAAATCTGCTGCCCGCTGAATCCAAAGCTATTTGCCCGGCGTATTTGTGATTTCAGCTGAAAAAGCTGTATAGCCGACACCCCCCATGTTGTTGTAATAATGTGGCCATTGCCCGCGAGAAGCCCGCAGCCAGTTGAAATACAGGTTTGCTTTCACTCCGCTTCGGATTTGTTCGGTTTCAGATGCCCGGTCGTAAACCCAAAGAACAGGTTCTCTCCATGCTTCGCAATTGGTGGCGGCGGTAATCGTAAAAGTTCCTGCCGTATGTGCGGGTAAGGTCGTTATATCTCCTGCTGAAGTTAGCTTCGACCATATGCCCTGCCTTTTGATTTGCGGCGCATAGCCTGCAAATGTGATTTCCTCGTTGCTTTCGTTGGTTGCGACGAATGTAGCAAGGAAGCCGAGCGCAACATCATTGGTAACGGTAATGAAGGAAATTTTTAGCGCAGTGGAGGATCGAAACGGATAACCGACAACAAAGATCACAGCCACGATGACTATGATTGTCACGACGCATCCTGTGACCAGCTTGGATGACCTTTTCGCCATTACTTTTCACACCTTCACCGAAAAAATCTCCGGGGTGAAAACGCCTTCCATGACCCTTGTTACGCCACCGGTCATCAGGATATCAAAACCTTCACGGATCTCGATCTTGATGATGCCGCCGGGGCAGTGGACGGAAATATTTTTGTCCACCAGGCCAAGCTTGTGTGCCACCGATGCCGCCGCGCTGCTGCTGCTGCCGCTGGCGAGGGTGTAGCCCGCGCCGCGTTCCCAGATCTCGATCTGGATGTTCGCCCGGTCGAGAACTTTTAAGAACTGGACGTTGATCTTCTTGGGGAAATTAGAGTGTGTCTCCAGGCCGGGGCCATACTTATGCGCCATCTCTGAACTGATTTCATCCAATGGCAGCACACAATGCGGATTTCCGATGGTCGCTGCACAGTAGGTGAACTCGCGCCCGCCAACTGTGATTTTCTCATTGATGACCTCGCGCTTGGCGCCGGTGACCCCGACCTTCTCGCTGTCGAAACTGATCTTGCCCATCTCCACGCGCACCATCGCGCCGCCGTCGAACACCGTCGAGCGCACCAGCCCGCCGTCCGTCTGGATGGCAAACTCGTCGTTGCCCACGAACTTGGTGTCCCACAGGTAGCGCGAAAAGATGCGCAGGCCATTGCCGCTTTTCTCGGCAATGCTGCCGTCCGGGTTGTAGATCTTCAGCGCGCACTTGGCCGTCGTGGAGGGCAGGGGGCCGAGGAGGATGCCGTCCGAGCCGACGCCATAATTGCGATGGCAAATGACTTTGACCTGTTCCGTGGTGAGCGGTCCGGGCAGGTCCTTCGGGTTGATGACAATGTAGTCGTTGCCCAGCGCGTGATATTTGGAAAATGCAAAATTCATCGGCGCGGAGAATAACGGGAAACTTCCGGACGGACAAGCTGCACAATGAACATGTCAGAAATCATAAGAAGAAAGGCTGGCGCGACGGGGCGTTGATGGGCTATTCAATCCCGTATTCCGTGAACCAAAATCCATCCATGTTTGAACGGGCCGGCTCGCGCATCATCTGGCGGCTCAAGGACCAAACCCTCTGGGTCGAGCCGTGGGGCCGGGACTCCGTCCGCGTGCGCGCCACCGCGCTGGCGGAAATGCCGCAGCGCGATTGGAGCCTGCTGGCACCGAAGAAGGCCCCTGTCAAAGTTGCCATTGATAAAACTTCTGCCCGCCTGGTCAACGGCAAGCTCACCGCCACGGTGGATGCCAAGGGCCGCGTCCGCTTTTTCAAATCCGGCCGCAAGGAGCCGCTGTGCGAAGAAATCTTTGCCCGCACTAACTACCCGGCTTCGCGCACGTTTAAATCCGCTGGCGGCGACCTGTCGCATTGTGAGGCCAGCTTTACCGCCTTCGACGACGAGCGCATCTACGGCCTCGGCCAGCGCCGGCATGGTTTGCTGGACCAGAAAGGCTGCATCCTCGAACTGACGCACCGCAACTCCCAGATTTCCATCCCGTTCCTTGTATCCAGCCGCGGCTACGGTTTGCTTTGGCACAATCCCGGCATGGGCCGGGTCGAACTCGGCCGCACGCAGACCCGTTGGGTGGCCGACTCCTCGCGCCTGATCGATTACGTCGTAACCACCGGCGATGGCTATGCCGGCATCATGGAGCGCTACGCTGACCTCACCGGCCATGCGCCCGTGTTGCCCAAGTGGGCCGCCGGTTTCTGGCAATGCAAGTTGCGCTACAAGACGCAGGATGAACTGCTCGCCGTCGCCCGCGAACACAAACGGCGCGGCCTGCCGATGTCTGTTATTGTCGTTGATTACATCCACTGGACGAAGATGGGCGAATGGAAATTTGACCCGGCGTGCTGGCCGGATCCCGCCGCGATGGTGCGCGAACTGGAAGCGCTGGGCATCAAGGTCATGGTTTCCATCTGGCCCACGGTGAATCCCGACAGCGAGAATTACGCCGAACTCGAACGTCGCAACCTCCTCATCCGCACCGAGCGCGGGATGAACACATTTATCCGCTTCACGGATACGAACGCCACGCACACGGTCATTTCCCACCTGCTCGATGCCACGCATCCCGACGCGCGGAAATTTCTGTGGAGCAGGGTGCGTGAGAATTATCTGCGCCACGGCATCAAAGTCTGGTGGCTCGACGCCATCGAGCCGGAGATGGTCGCCTACGATCACGACAATGTTCGCTATCACGCCGGCAACGGCCTCGAAGTCGGCTGCATCTATCCCATGATGCAGCAGCAGGCCTTCCACGAAGGCATGAAGTCGGCGGGTGAAAAGGACGTCATCACGCTCGGTCGTGCCGGGTTTGCCGGCAGCCAGCGCTATGGTGCGGCCATCTGGTCCGGCGACATCCATTCCACATGGGAAGATTTGCAGCAACAGGTGCGCGCCGGGCTGAACATCGGCCTGAGCGGCATCCCGTGGTGGACCACGGACATCGGCGGATTTTTTGGCGGCGAGGTCACCACGCCCTATTTTCAGGAACTCATCGTGCGCTGGTTCCAGTACGGCGCCTTCTGCCCGCTCTTTCGCCTGCACGGCTGGCGCAACAGCTCGCTCGCGCACCCGGAATCCAGCGACCCGACGCGTGGCGGCCCGAATGAGGTCTGGTCGTTTGGCGACCGCGCCTACGGCATCATCAAGGAATTGCTCGCCCTGCGCGAACGCCTGCGCCCCTACATCATGGAGCAGATGAAGCTCGCCAGCACCAAGGGCACGCCCCCCATGCGCCCGCTGTTCTTCGATTTCCCCGCCGATAAAAAATGCGCCGCCGTGGATGACCAGTTTCTGTTCGGGGCCGATCTGCTGGTTGCGCCCATCCTTAATCCCGGCCTGACAAAACGAAAAGTTTATCTTCCTGCCGGCGCGACGTGGACGGATGCGTGGACCGGGAAGAAAATCAAAGGTGGCCGGACCATCACCGCCGCCGCACCATTGGATTGCATTCCCTTGTATGTGAAGAATGGCCGCAAGCTGCCCATCACTTCATGAACAAAAAAACGTCCTATCTGACGCGGTTCAGTTATGCGGCGCCGGATATCGGTGGCCAGTTGGTGTTTCAGTTCATCATCAGC
>DATHQS010000085.1:0-2061 GCA_035482455.1 Candidatus Acidiferrales bacterium
CATTTCCCAGCTATAGTCGGTCTCGTAATCCCAACCCTCGATCTCCGTGAAGGATGCGTTGACATTCTCCGAGAAAATCGCCGTCGGGAAGTTGGCCACGGTCGTGTTGGTGTATGGAAGGGGGCGCTGCCACAAAGAACACAATGGCAATGTACCGAGCGAGTTGTTGCACGCGATCTGAAGTGTTTGGGTGGCGCCGCTGAGATTGCTGATCGCATTTTTCAGCTTGATCACATAGTAGTCAAACGAGGTGGTGAGGCCGGGTATGAAGTCGGGCGTCAACACCACACCAGCCGTATAGGTGCGGGCCACTTCCGGAACCAGGGCCGGATTACCCTGGGCCTGGAGAAATAGTGTTCGGGTCTGATTGGTAAGCACGTCAGTATAGCCGGTCACGGACTGCGAGGGCGGCCCGAACAGGTCGTTCAGTGTGGGCGCGCGGATGTCGATCGAGTTAGTGCCGCGCAGGCGTATTGAATCGTTGACCTGCCAGTTCAGACCGATCTTCCAGGTTTGAACCGTGCCCGAGGTGCTGTAATCGGTGTACCGGCCGGCCAAATTGAGATCGAAATGCTCCGCCAGCGGGAAATCCTTGAGCAGCGGCACATCGGCTTCGCCCGCCACTTCCCACACATTGTTGGAAGCGTGGACCGGATTGACGACATTCTGGGCCCATAACGGCAGGTTTTGGTTGCAGATTCTCAGGCCCGTGCAATTCACCGTCGCGTTGGAGCTTGCATTGCTGGTCACCGTAAAGTCGTTGAAACGGCCTTCCGCCGACAACGCCGCCGTGATGGGGCCCGCCCAATCATCAAGGACCGTACCGGAAACGCTGCCACCGACATCGTCCAGGATATTTGTCATGTGGAAAAAGGTCGTTCCCGTGAAATAGGCGAGAGCGCTCTGGCTGATGGATGTCGGACCGAACGGGTTCAGCGGCACGCAGTTGTTAAATGGGGTGGCCGCCACACCTGGGGCGGGCGGCCCATATATGGCATTGGCCGCTGCTCCCGCGGCAGGCGTGGTGGCATAACAAGCAACCTGGCCGGATGCATTGATAACGGCATCGGAAGCCGCAAATTGCCGCTGGTAATTGCTGTTGTTGAGATTGTCCACCGCCTGGCGGTTTTCGCCATGGGTATAAAAAAGGTCCCAGTTATAGTGGCCGAACACCGTGCCATCCAGACCGGCCGTGATGCTGAGATTGCGGTTGACGTTACGCGTGCCGGTCAGGCCGTTGGGACCAGTCCCCTGGATATATTCGCCCAACTGAAAGGTGTTGCTTGGCTGCATGGAATTGGGACTGGCGAGGGCGCTGAGCTGGACCTCCGCCGGGTTGGTGCCGTTATTGCCCAGCGCGGTTTGCACCGCGGCCGGCAGGAAAGCATTGTTTTTGTAGAAGGTGCTGGCCTGCAGGTTGCTGGTGCCCGCGGCAGGGGCGGCACCCTTGGCTACGCCGCCGCTGCTGTTGGTGGGAGTTTCCTTGCTGGGGAACCAAAAGCCGTTGGCGAAGGATTCCGTCGCCGAACCCTGAACATAGAAGGTGGTATCGCTGTCCACATCATAGCTGAAGCGGCTGAACATCTCGTTTTGACGAATGGCGGACTCCGCTGTTCCGAATCTGTTGAACCCGCCATCGCCACCGGAGCTCTGGTTGCCGGTGCCGGTCGTTTGGCCGGCAAAAAAAGGACCAAGGACGCCATTGCTGGTGAACTGCTGATTGTCGGCGAGGGGACAGGCGGGCAGACAGCCCTGGATCAAGCCGCCAAGTGGCGAATCGGGCTTACGGGTGTTCAAGACGTTCGTGAAGGGAGTGGCAGCACTTCCGTTACCGGCCTGCGTTACCACCAGCTGTCCTAGTGGCCGCGAGAAGGCCGGGATCAAATCCTGCTGGAAATGCCTGAAGTCTCCCTCGAAATGCCCCCGCCCGCCAAAAAGATCAGTGCCGAAGGCCGCGCCAACCTTGTAGCTGGCGCCGTCCCCATAGGTGGAGATGCCGGCATTGGCGTCAAACTTGAAGCCATCGAATTTCTTGTCGAGAACGAAGTTGACCACGCCGGT
>DATHQS010000086.1:0-9767 GCA_035482455.1 Candidatus Acidiferrales bacterium
GGGATTTTTGCGGAAAATATTTCCATCGCAAAAAGCCGCGACCTTCAAGACGAAAGAATACAAAAAGTTTTTTGCCGAAAACAAACATTGGCTGGTCCCTTACGCGGCATTCTGCTGTCTGCGCGACAAGTTTGGCACGGCGGATTTCAGCCGGTGGCCGGAGCACAACACGTATGTGGCGGAGAAGGTCGCCGCATTGTTAAAACGGAATGAGGAGGCGGAGTTTCACTATTTCATCCAGTTCCACCTACACCTCCAATTGAAGGAAGCCACGGCCTACGCGCATGCGAACGGGCTGGTGGTGAAGGGCGATATCGCCATCGGCGTGTATCGCCATGGCGCGGACGCGTGGCAGTCGCCGGAACTTTATCACATGGAAATGCAGGCTGGCGCGCCGCCCGATCCGTTCGCGGCGAAGGGCCAGAACTGGGGTTTCCCGACGTATAACTGGCCCCGGATGGCGGCGGACGGTTTTCTGTGGTGGAAACGGCGGTTTGAGCAGATGGGCAATTATTTCGACGCGTTCCGCATCGATCACATCCTGGGCTTCTTTCGCATCTGGAGCAGCCCGGCGCACGCGGTGGAGGGCATCCTCGGTTACTTCGTGCCGGCGATCGCGATCGAGCCGAACGAATTTGCGGCGCGAGGCATTGTGTTCAACTACGATCGATTGACGAAGCCGCACATCACAGATGCGGTGCTGGGGGAGATTTTTGGTGAAGAAGCGGAGGCGGTACGGGCGGACTATCTGGATGCGACGGGCGATGATGAATACCGGCTGAAGCACGGCTTTGCCACGCAGCAGCAGGTGGAAAATCATTTTGCCACGCTGCCGCAGAACGAACGCAACGCGAAATTGAAGATCGGCCTGTTCGATCTGATCAGCAATATCATCCTGCTGGCGGTGGACGGCAAATATCACTTCCGTTTTTCGATGGAGCAGACGTCATCGTTCAAGGATCTTGCCGAGGACCAGCGGGCGAAGCTGCGGGAGCTGTATGTGGATTATTTTTTCCGGCGGCAGGACGGTTTCTGGATGCGCGAGGCGATGCAGAAGCTGCCGGCGCTGAAACGGGTGACGAACATGCTGGTCTGCGGCGAGGATTTGGGGCTGGTGCCGGCGTGCGTGCCGGAGGTGATGCGCGACCTGGGCTTCCTGAGCCTGGAGATCCAGCGGATGCCGAAAAATCCGGGGCAGGAATTTTCGCGCCCGGCGGATGCGCCGTACCTGAGTGTGGTGACACCCTCGACGCACGACATGAGCACGATCCGCGGCTGGTGGACGGAGGACCGGGCGTTGACCCAGAAATTTTTCAACCGCGGGCTGGGACTGTCCGGCGAAGCGCCGCGCGAGGCGACGCCGGAGACGGTCGAGGCGGTGGTGCGGCAGCACCTGGAATCGCCGGCGATGTGGAGCATCTTCCAACTGCAGGACCTATTGGGCATGGATGGGAAAATTCGCCGCAAGGACGTGGAGGCCGAGCGCATCAACGTGCCGGCCATTCCGAATTACTACTGGCGCTACCGGCTGCATTTGACGTTGGAGAAACTGGCGCAGGCGAAGGGGTTTAATGACAAGCTGGCGGGGTTGTTGCGGGAGAACGGGAGGTAAGCACAGGAAAAGCTCCAAGCACCAACATCCAAGCTCCAGAGAAGCTCCAAGCTTCAAAATGAAAAAGCCCCGGAAAAATCCGGGGCTTTTTTGTGGTTGTAAAATATTAGCGGCGACGACGGAGGATGTAGAGCAGGGCGAGACCGCCGGCGCCAAGGGCCATGGTGGTCGGCTCGGGGACCGGAGCGATCAGGGTGTAGGAAGGGGCGGAGGAGAACACCTGCGTGCCATTGAAACCGGAGTTGGGAGCGTCGCCACCTGAGTCTGGCGTGGTCACGCTGGTGCCGATGGTTTCGTTGGCACGATAACCGGTGTTGCTGATCAAGGAGCCTTCCAAGGAAAACGTCTGGCCGCTGTCGGCCGTGAGGCCGATCTGTGCCATCTGCGCCGCTGACAGGGTGATGCTGTAATTGGCGGACGAGTCACTGCCGCTCTGACTCTGGCCGAACAGAAATTGCAGCGAGCCGTTACCGCCCGAGGCCAGTTGAAAAACGCCGATAAAACCATTTTCAATGTCGAGGGCGTAATCGGCACCGAAGCCGGACGCGAAGGTGGCCACGGTGCGCGACGGGTTGCCGCTGTTAAAGCCGGAAATGGCCGTGCGCCCGCCGTCGCCGTTGTCGGAAAATGTGGAGGTGTCAGTGAAACCGCCCGATTGGGTGTCGAGATAAACGACGAGGTCGTTGTCGAGCGTGCCGCTGCCGCGATTCAGGGTGAAGGTCAGGCTGCTGGCGGTGTCTGAAACCGTGAGGCTGCCGGTGCCGACCGAGCCGCCAAAACCGGTGGCGCCGTTGCCGGAGAAATCGGTCGCCAGAGCCGAGCAACCCAGCGACAGCAAGGCCATGCTTGTGGTCAGGAAGTTTTTAGTGGTCATAGGGTTAAATTACTCTAGCAAATCTGTTTGGGAGTCATACCGCATGTTTGTGCGGTCAGGGTACCAGTTGGACCCTGAAATACCGGACGGAGTTGGTCGGGTTATTGGTGAAAGTGAGGCTCGGGACGGTGGCCGTGACCATGCCGCTGTAGGCGGTGAAAGGCAGGGCGAGATTGGTGGTGGACCAGACACGGTAGGTGAGACCGGAGACGCTGGACCAGTTCAGGAGATTGGGCGCGGCCAGAGTGGCCACCGGAACCCAGGCCGGATCCAGGAGCAGTGTGCCCGTGCTGGGGCTGCTGGCGGGGCTTTCAATGCCGGCGTTGTTGACCGCCGTGACCGTGGCGTAAAGCCGGACACCGAAGGTGTTGGTGATGCCCAGAGTCGTGCCGTTGACGATGCCGCTGAACACATTGGAGCCGCCGGGGGTGGTGCCGATCCAGACGTGATAACCGCTGATGCCACCTTCCGTGTCCGTGACGGCCGGCCAGGAGAAGGTGACGTTGTTGGCGAAGACGTAATTGTTGGTCGAGCCGGTGCCGGGCGCAGCCGGTGCGGATGGCGGGGTGACATCGTACAGTTTCAAATACTGGGCCTCGAACGGATTGGTGCCCCAGACGCCATTCGCGGCGGGCACGGGGTTGAGCGAGACGAACACGCCGTTCGCCAGGACGTTGCTGCCGGCGATGCCGCCGCCCCAGAGCCAGACGTTCCGGCGGTTGCCATCGATGGCGGTGTAGGCGGCGATGTTTTTCGCGTTGTAGAGACGGTTAGACTTGATGCCGAAAAGATTCGCGCCGTTCTGGGTGATGTTAACGTCAAAATTGCCCGACTGGGTGTTGTTGCGGTCGAGGGTGGTGAAGGCGAAGACGACGTCATTGAGATTTGGCGCGCCGTTGGCGGTGACATATTTGGCGACGGAAAAAATATTCGCCTGCGGCGTTTCGCTGCCGGTCTGGTTGAGGTAATAGCGGTTTGAATTGCGGAGCGCGGGGCTGAAGTTCCGCGCCTGATTAACACCGGCATAGACCGGCCAAAGCTGGTCGAGGCCGTAGGTCCGGTTCGCCGGATTTAAAAGGGGCTGGAGCGAATTGAACACCATGAAATGCGGGATCAATTTCCCGAAGTTCAACTGGTACTGGTTGAAGCCGAACGTGGTCGAGATGCCGAGTTCCTCGCCGTAAAAAGTCATCGGCGCGCCATCAATCGCGCCGCAGGCCATGTAGCGGATGAGGGCCTCATACGGATCGGCATAGCTCTGCTCGTCGTGCGACACGTTGTTGAGCAGGACCAGCCCCTGGCCGTAGCTGTTGCGGCGGTTATCAAAGGCGGTGCGATAATCGCCGGCGGACGCGGCGTTTTGCAGGTCAAACAAGAGGCTTTCGTTCAGGACGTCAAAGTGCCGGTTCGAGCGGTAGGTCACCGCGCCGCCATCGAGCGATTCGGTCATGAACACAAAATCCCATTTGCGCGTGCGGACCTTGTTGATGATGTATTCCCAGCATTGCGGCGGCAGGCCCTGGCCGAAATCGGCGCGCAACCCGTCAATGCCCTTGTAGGTTTGATTGGCGGGCGTGCCCTGCGGACAGCCGGTCTTGTCCAGCCAGTAAAGGATGTTGTCGGCAAAATAACGCCAGACGTTCTGGGTGATCTGATCGAAGTGGCCGTTGCCGCTGCCCGTGCCGCTCTCGATGCCGATGCTGTAATCGAACCAGTCGCCCTCGCTCGTGTAATCTCCACTGGCGCCTGAATTTGGCACCAGCGCGGCGTAGCGGCCGAAATAGATGTCGGCCACGTCGGTCCATTTTCCGAAATCATAACGGTCGGGCGCCTGCGCCACGCTGCCGCTGCCGGACGCCCGCTGGTCGTATTCACCGCTGCGCGAATAAAAGCGCGCCTCGCTGCTGGCGATCACATCCGTGGGCTGCGCGTTCGTCTTGAAATAGTAAACGCCGCTTGCATCCAGTTCCGCGTCCCAGGCGGTGTGGTTGAACGGTTCATCGAGCATCACGTTCACACCCGCGGCATCCGCCGCCGCGACAAAATTTGTAAATTCAGCCATCGCCGCGTCGCGCGTGTTGGCCTTGCTCAACAGCGGGTTGACCTGAAAATAGTTTTTGACGGAATACGGGCTGCCGACGGAGTAGGGCACGCCGTTGGAGTCGGTCTGGCGGTTCAGAATGCCGATGGGATGGATGGGCTGGAACCAGAGCCAGTTCACGCCGAGGTTCTGAAAATAGTTCAAATTGAACCGGTTTGTCACGGGGTCGTAGGGCCGCGAGCCGGGGCCGTTGTAGAGATCGGTGAAGGTGCTGCGGTCGTTTTGGTTGGTGCCCTGCGCGTTGATGTTCATGGCGTTCAACTCATACATGGTCATGTTGCGCGCCTTGGTGGGGGTAATGACGATGCAATGGTCGCGGAGACCGTACCAAAACCAGTTGGTATTGCCGGCGACCTTGAAGCGGGCAGTCAGGCGATAGGAACCGCAATTGGTTGCGTTCAACGTGAGCGAATAGAGCCCGCCACCGGCGGACGTCATGGGATAGGCCTTGTAGTAATTGTTGTCGTCGCCGGTCGGAATGAAGTTGCCGTCCGGCGGCACGATGCCGTCCTCGATGCCGTCGCCATTCGCATCCAGCGTCGCGCGGTTGCGGCGGTTGAGGTTGGAAAACACGTCGGCCTCGACGACGTTGGCCGCGTTGGGTGCGAATGAAACCGAGACGGGGATGGAATCGCCGGCCACCTCATCCACAAAAAGATGTTCGGTGGTGTAATCCGCGTTAAGGCCGTTGACGGTGAGGACGGGCGTGCCGGTGGCGTTGTTGGTGACCGAGAACGTGAAGGGGCTGGCGGCGGCGGTGTTGGAGGAGCCGGTGGCGGTGCTGCCGGCATTGGTGCCATAGAGCCAGGTGTTGGTCGCGCCGGTGCTGCCGGAGCCATCGAACGTGAGCAGGAAGAAATACTGGACGGTGTCGTTGGCATTGAACAACGAGCCGTTCAAGCGGGCCTGCCAGTACTGGTTGGCGGAGGTGTTGGAATAGAACGCGAGGTTGGTGCTGCTCCAGGCGGTTTGCGCGGAGGTTTTGTAATAGAGCGTGCCGCCGGTCTGGTTGCAGAGCTGCACCGCGCCGTTAAATTTCCAGACGCCGGTATAAAATGAGATGGCGGTGCCGGTGCCGATGGCGAACTCGGGGTTGCGCATGTTGAAGCCGAGGTCGCCGGTGTTATCGGGGATGTGCCAGACGGTGGCCAATTGGGCATCGGCGCGGAAATTGAAAATGGAAATCAAGGCGGCCATGGACAGGGCGGTCCGCCAGCGCAGGAAGGAGTTTTTTTTCATGAAATGGCCGGGTCGCGAATCACTGGACCATCTGGATCTGATAATATTTTTGGTCCGCCGGATTGGGGTCAAAGAAGAAGGTGGAGGAGCCGGAGCCGGGGATCACGTCGCTGACCGGCGCGAACGGCGCCAGGAGGTTCGTGGTGGCGAGGACCTGGTAGTTGATGCCCGGCGCGCTGTCCCAGATGATGAGCTGGTTGTTGTTCCCGAGGCCGGAAATGCGGAGCGGCGGGGCGACGGTGATGATGCGGGTGTCGCTGATGGGCACGGTGGCGTTGGTGTAGATGACCGTGAGAATGTTGGTGCCCAAGGGCAGGTTGCTCCAGGAAAATTCAACGGCCCGCGAGCTGGGGCAGTTGGTGATGCCGCCGGGCGGTTGCAGGATGTAAGACCCCTGCGGCTGGAGCACACCGTTGATCAAGATGTTGAAATTCGTCTTGGCCGCAGTGAGCGACGTGCTGAAACAGGCCTTCAGGAGATACGTCAAGTTGGTGGTGTAAGTCAGCACCACGCCGTTGGTGGGGGGCACGGTAAAGGTGACGGTCTGCGCCGGGGCGAGCGTATTGACCGTGCGGGTGAGGGTGGTGGTCCGGTTCGGATAGACGCCGGTGGCAAATTCCTTCAGGCGCACATTTATCGTTGCGCTGCCGCCGGTCGGGACGTTGGTGTAGACGAAGCGGAATTCCTGCGGGTAATTCGGATATTGTGCGCTGAGCGTGGCGTCCGGAGTGACGGCGTTGGCGGCGACATAGACGGGCACGCCGTTGGAGCTGCCGTTGCCGAAGGCCTTGCCGGTGTTGGTGTCGTCGTTGCCGGAATTGCCGTCCTGGATGTTAAAATCCACGCCGGTCACGGTGCTGTCCGCACGGACCACGACCGTGTAGCTGGTGCCGGTGAGATTGGCGCCATCCGCCGTGGGGAAGGCGATCACGCCGGTCGGAAGCGCGCCGTCATAATAAAAGGTCTGCAGGAACGTGTTGTAAGACGAGGACTGGTTGGTGCGCGGCAGGAACGTCCGGGCGCGGACGATATGGAAGCCGGGCTGGAGGCCGATGACGGTGTTGTTGGTGTTCAGGTCGTTGTGCAACCAGACCGTGGCGGTGGTGGGATTAAAGTTGGTGATGGCCATCTGCGTCAGGCCATAAAGCTTCGAGCCGGTGGCTTCGCTGTCGGGAATGGTGGCGATGCTGCCGTTGCCCGCGCTGCCGCCGCTGAAGAGCGCCACCTTGTAACGTACCTGCGTGCCATCGGCCTGCCCGGGAATCGTCACCTTCCACCAATCGATCGTGCTGACCGCGCTATCGTGGTTGACGAAGTGACCCTGCGCGACCTGCGTGGCACCCTTGCCGACGCCGAACGCGCCCTCGGGATTCGAGCCATCGGTCGTGTAGTAGATGAAGCAGGTGTTGATCTGGAACTGGTAGCCAACCTTCACATAAACATCGACGGACTGGTTGTTGGCGGGGACGAACGGCATGCGCTGGGTGACGGAGTTGTTCGGCGCCAGCGCCGTGTTCGTGGCCGCCGGGTCATGATAAACAAACGTGGCCGTGCCGTTGCTGATGCCCTGGCCGGTGCCCGCGCCGCTGACGATGAAGTTGGTGCCGCTGACGGTGTAGCAATAGGTTTCCGCGCCGAGGGAGACGATGTTGTTGCTCAGGGTGTTTTTCGCCGCGAATTTTTCCGGGCCGTTGCGGAACTGAAACGCGGCCTGTTCGTAGCCGAGGTAGACATCCGTGGCGTAGCCCGGCTTGTTGTCACGCAGGTCGAGGTAATTCGTGGGCGCGGTGCCGTTGAAGGTCAGGGGACCAAGGCCCATCTGGCTGTTCAGGTCAATGCCGCCATCGAGCTTGACGAGGGTGTTCACGCAGGAGGCGTCGCAGCGTGCGATGATGTCGAAATTGGCGTTGGTCACCACGGGGATGTCGATGGCGTAAGTCAGGTTGGTCACATTGCTGCTACCGATGACATTGCCGGAGGGGTCCACGCTGCCGCGCATCTTGAACGGAAAGGTGGGATTATAGTTCGTGTCGCCATTGGCGCCGTCGGTGCGCAGGACCGTGATGTGCGGCACCTCGTTGCCGCCCTGCTTGAAAATGATCGCGTTGGTGGAGGCATTGGCGCGGCTGGCTTCCGGCCATTGGTAGCCGTACATCATCCATGCACCGCTGGGGCAGTTCAGCTCGATCGCGCCGCCGCCGGTGGGAATGGTCTGGCTGCCGACGTAAATCAGGCGCTGCGCGGGGTCGCTGTTGTTGATGCTGGTGCCGGCCTGCGCGGCGGACAGGCTGGTGGTGGCCGCGTGAACCAGGAGCTTTTTGTACGCGCGCCCACCGGTCGGCGAGGAGCCGGCGAGCTGCACCAGCACCGAGCCGGGCGGGAAGCCGACGGCCAACCCGACGTTCTTGGAGTTGGAGATGGCAACGCCGCCGTAGTAACCGTCGTAAGCCTGGCCGACGCCGTCATCGAACGTGATGTCGCCGGGGAAACTGGTCTTGGTGTTGATGACGCAGAGGGCGACGCCCTGGTTTTGCGCGCTGGTGCCCTCGCGATAATCGTAACGTTCGAAGGCGATGATGTTGGCATCGCTCCAGCGCGGGTTGGTGCCGCCGCGCGCGAGCTGGTTGTGCAGATACATCGTCTCCGGCATGGAGTTGTCGTTGAATTCACCGAGATAATTCGCGTAGCTGACGACGGGTGTGCCGCCGGAGGAATTGTGATTGAAGCCGTCGGAATAGACCATCGGCAGGCCTTCGCGCATGAACAGATAGGCGTCTTCCAGGCCGAGGTTGGCGTTGAAGCCATAGTCCTGATCCATCGGGAAATTGACGCCCTGCGCGGCGCTGTAATTGCCGGTGCCGTCGCAGTTGGAATAGTTGGGCTGATAATCGCGTCCGTCCATGCCGGCGAGGGAGGAGCCGCCGTTGAAAGAGTTGTTCAGCTGCGAGTAGAGCGGCTGGTTTTCCAGGCGCATGCCGGACTGGAGATAATCCACGAAAGGCGGCGCGGGCGAGATATGTTCGCCGAAGATCATGGCGTCGTTGCGCGCGGCCTCGGTGTTGAAGAGGCTGTTACGGCTGCCATCCGTCTCCACGTAGCCGTTGCCCGTGACGTTGGTGCCGTAGCCGTGGACGTAATCGTACATGGCCTGGATGGCACCGGTATAACCGGCGAAAGAAGAATCATCCGTCTGGCCGGTTTCCGCGCCGAAAAATCCCACGGGGACATGCTTCACGGCGTCCAGCCGGAAACCGTCGCACTTGGTGGTGTAGAGCGTGTAGGCCACGGCGCGATCCAGGTAATCCTGCACGTACTCCGCCACCGGCTGGCCGTTGCCGTCGAAGGGATGCCAGCCGCCGCCGATGGCGGGCAGGTTGGTGTCCATGTACAGGTCCGGCCGGCCCGGGAAACGGATGAAATGCGGCTTGGTGATAGTGTTGCCGATGTTGTTGCCGAAATTATAGTTTTGTGTGCCCGGCTCCTGCGCGAGATCGCACAGCCCGAGCAGGGGCTGGTTCTGGACCACCGAAGTCGTGCACCAATACGGATCGCCGATGGACGGCCAGTTGTTGTAGCCGCCGGTGACGGTCTTCAGGTGGAAGTCCTGCGGGATGAGGCCGGGATAATAATTGGTGGCCGTGCCGGAACCGGGATAACCCGGCACCGTGCTGGAACGGTGGTTCATCACGTTGTCGAAATAAACGCGGATGCCGAAGCGGTGCGCGGTCTGGACCATCTGGACGAGCTGGCTCTGGGTGCCCCAGCGGGTGGCCACGGTTCCCTGCTGGTTGGTGCTGCCGAGGTCAAACGGGTCGAACTGGTCGTAGCCGTAGGAGGAGGTGCCGCTGTTGCCCTTGGCCGGGTTGGGCAGCCACAGGCTGTCGTAGCCCGCCTCGGCGATCTCGGGCATCTTGGCGGTCAACTGCGACCAGGAGACGTTG
>DATHQS010000087.1:0-6051 GCA_035482455.1 Candidatus Acidiferrales bacterium
AGATTTCCAAGCGCGGCAAGTCCAGCCTCCTCCAATTCGATGTGCTCCAGGAAAGCTGGCGGCGGACCAATTTGCAGTTTGCTAAACCCGGTTCCGTCGTGAATCTGGAGCGTCCGCTCCGCGCCGATGGCGAGCTCGGCGGACATTTCGTCACCGGCCATGTCGATGGCGTCGGCAAAATCATCCGCTGGGAAAAAGCCGGCGTGGACCATGTGCTGGAGATCGCCGCGCCGCCGGATGTGATGCGTTACGTCGTCTTCAAAGGCTCCATCGCGGTGGACGGCATCAGCCTCACCGTCGCCGGCGTCACCAAAAAAGGTTTCCGCCTCTGGATCATCCCGCACACTTTTGAGGTCACAACCTTGCGTGAACGCAAGGTGGGTGATGCCGTGAACCTGGAGGCCGACCTCCTCGGCAAATACGCCGAAAAGTTTCTTGCTGGACGCCGCAAGCACTGATTTTAGCCTGTAGGGCAGGCTTTCCAGCCTGCCGGTGCTGGCGACTTTCCAGTCGCCAGTTACAAATTCCCGGCCCGGATGCCATTTCGCAATTGACGCCTGCGGGCGCCGCGTTTCAAATCCGCGCATGACATTTCGCGCCGCGTGGAAACTCTGCTGGTTTTTGCTCGAAGTCGGCGTCGTGGCCGTTGACTACTTCTTCACGACCGCGTTTGTTTCGAAGGCAAAAAAACGTCGCGCCCGTTCGGCATGGCTGCAACGCGCCGCCCGGCGGCACATCAAGATCTACAGTTGCGACTATTCTTCCACCGGCCCGATCCCCAAAAGCGGATTGCTCGTGTCCAACCATTTGAGTTATCTCGATATCATGGTCATCGCCTCCATCACACCGGTGGTTTTTGTCTCAAAATCTGAAGTCCGCAACTGGCCGGTCATCGGCTGGCTGACGGCGCTGGCGGGAACGATATTCATCGTGCGCGAACGCCGTACACACGTCGGCGCGGTGAACCAGGAAATCGAGTCCGCGCTGGCGGATGGCGTCCTGGTGGTGGTTTTCCCCGAGGGCACCAGCACCAATGGCAGCGAAGTTTTGCCCTTTCGTTCGCCGCTGCTGGAGCCCGTGACGCACGGCAACCATCCGATTTCCGTCGGTTTTCTGCATTACGAACTGGATGACGGTGACCCGGCGAACGAAGTCTGCTACTGGGGCGACCACACCTTTTTCCCGCACGCCGTGAACCTGCTCAGCAAAAAGCGCGTCCGCGCCAAAATGACTTTTGGGACCTATCAACGCACGACCGATGACCGGAAGGAACTGGCGAAAGACCTGCACGAGGCGGTTTTAAAATTGAAACTCGCAGATTGAAGCCGGCTCACCACTTTACCGGCACCGTCAGCTTCTTGTTGAAGCGGTTGAAATAGTGCAGCTGCTTCTGCTGCGCGCCGTATTCGTGGACGAGCTTGGTGATCTTCACGTCGTAGCAGCAATACTCCGCGATCTCTGCGAGCTTGCCTTCCTTGTACCAGCGGATGGCCTGTAGTCCTTCCGCGGTCTTTTCCACGTCGAATGTCGCGGTCGCGATCGAATCCAGCGAGAGCCGGTGGCCGAGCGTTTCGCTCAGGACCACGAGCATGTCGAGGGTGGGCAACTGGGTCAGGTCAAACGCCGTGTAACCATGCAGCACCTCGTAATCGAACCGCAAATTGTTGAAGCCCACCACCAGGTCCGCCCGCTGCAGTTCGGTGATGAGGTCGCCGACCTGTTTTTCGCCGTAGATCTTATATCCGCCGGACGCGGTGCTGTAAGTCACCCCCACGCTCATGCCCATCTTGGAGATGTTGCCCCAGCCGCCGACTTCATCGGCGGACTTCTGCGTTTCCAGGTCGAAATAGACTATGTTCTTGGACACGCCATAAATTTACGGTTTACGCTTCGCAATTTACGAGCTTTTTCAACCTGCGGGAACCCGTAAATCGCACATCGTAAATCGCCAATGAATCACGGCTTGCCAAAATTTCCGCGCCGCGCCACATTGCCTGCATGGCCCTGACACCTTCAACCATGCTGCCGCTCGGCACGACCGCACCTGATTTCAAACTGCCGGACACCAATGGAAAAACCGTCACCTTGGCTGACTTCAAGGACAAGACCGCGCTGGCCGTGATTTTCATGTGCAACCATTGCCCTTATGTCGTCCACATCCGCCCCGGCTTGGCCCAGTTCGCCCGCGACTATGCGGCGAAGAACATCGGCATCGTTGGCATCAGTTCGAATGACGCCAAGAATTATCCCGCCGACAGCCCCGCCAAGATGAAGGACGAGGTCATATCCGCCGGCTACACCTTTCCCTATCTCTACGACGAGAAGCAGGCGGTCGCCAAGGCCTACCGCGCCGCCTGTACGCCGGACATTTTCCTGTTCGACCGCAGTCGCCGGCTTGTTTACCGCGGACAGTTCGACGCCAGCCGCCCAGGCAACGGCATTCCAGTGACTGGCAAGGACTTGCGCGCCGCGGTCGATGCCGTACTGGCCGGCAAACCGACCTCCGAGTTGCAGGTCGCCAGCATGGGCTGCAACATCAAGTGGAAACCCGGCAACGAACCGGACTATTTTTGAACAGAACCCATGAACGGTACCCACAACCAAGGTTAGGCTTTCGGCAGCTTTTCCTCCACCATCTCGCAGAGCGCGTGATACAGGACTTTCTGGCCTTCCTGGATCCGCGCCGTCACGGTACCGGACACGATCAGATCAACCGTCGCCAGCCCCTTCGTGAAACCGCCGTCGCGGCCGAGGATGGCGATGCTGTCCACCTTCTTCTTTTTGGCCTCTTCCAGGGCGCGGACGACGTTTTTGGACTTGCCGCTCGTGGTGATGACGATGAGCACATCCCCCGGCTCCGCCAGACCCCAGACTTGGCGCGCAAAAATTTCATCGGCATGGTAATCGTTGCAAACGGCCGTCATGAACTCGCCGTTGGCGGTGAGCGAGATGGCCGGATACGGCCGGCGGTCGCCCATGAAACGGCAGAGAAACTCCGTGGTGAGGTGAGTGGCATCGGAGGCGCTGCCGCCGTTGCCGCAGACCAGCAGCTTGTGGCCGGATGTCAGACAGTGCGTGAGCAGCTCCGCCGCCCGGTCCAGCGGCGCTTCCAAAGCGGACAGGCCGCGCAGCGTGACGATGGATTCCTCGATGGCGCGTGACAAATGACTCATGCCGACAGCCTAATTGTTGCCCGTTGAAAGAAAAGGCGAAATCCGCCTGCTTGAATTTCTGCCGGCACCGCTTATTTTAGCGTCATGCCAATCTACGAATTTCATTGCGAACAATGCGAACGCGACAGCGAGATCCTGGTCCGCTCCGCGGACTGGAAAGGGACTAAGTGCCCGCATTGCGGTTCCAGCAAGCTGGATAAGAAATTCTCCACCTTCGCCTCCGCCAACACCGGGGAAAGCCCGGCGGGCAAGAAACCCAAGAGTGGCGGACATGGTTGCGGTGGCGGGTGCGCCTGCCACTGATTTTACCGGCTTACCTTGAACAAAGCTCCCGCGCGCTGATTTTGGTAAGGTTCGCCACGGTCCAGTCCGCCCCGCACGGTTTCAATTCATGCAGAGTTGCGCCGCCGGTGGCCACGGCCAGTGTCTTGGCACCGATGAATTTTCCACAACGCACGTCGAAGAGCGTGTCGCCGATGACGATGATCTCCTGCGGTTGCAGATCCTTCCCCAACACCCGGCGGCCACGCTCAAGCGCGGCCGCGGCGATGTAATTGCGGTCCTCGTGGTCATCCGCAAAGCCGCCCATCGCAAATTTTTCCCACAGGCCATAATGGCGCAACTTGATCTCCGCCCCGAGTTGGATGTTGCCCGTGAGCAAGCCAAGCATCGGCGGCTGCGGCAGGGCTTCCAGGTCACGGATCAACTCAAATACGCCGGGACAGGCGTGGCCGTTGCTGCCGGCCAGAATATGATCAAGCCAGAAGGCGTATTGGGCAAAAAAACGCTCGAAATGCGCGGGCGATCCGTCGAGGCCGTGGATCTGGAAAAACTCACGCACAAGGCTCACGTCCGTCCGTCCGGCGAATTTCATCCGCTCCGAGCCGTGATGCAGGTCAAATTCCATCGCGAACGTTTTGGCAAACGCCTGCGTGCCGGCGTGCCCGGTGCGAACAAGCGTGCCGTCGATGTCAAAAAGTACGAGCCGGATCATGGGCTGCGCAAGATAACACAGAATAACGGCACGGCGAGATTTTTGATGCAATCCCCCGGGATGCTTCGTCGCCTATCGCTTTTGATTGTAGTCCGTTTGCGAAAACTTTTCGGCCGACAATTTTTCCGCATGCTGCCGCATTTCAGGATCCGGTAAGAACACCGTCCAGTTCATGCTGAAATTTTTCTTCGCAACCTCACACATGGACGACTCAAATGCTGCCCTGACAAGTGAAACTGCCGGCGGCTGGATGGACCCTTGGATAAGCAGCCCCAATCGGTTCCGTCGCTGCGCCGCCCCGGCGATCTTTTGGCCGTGCCATAACAGGTCGGATTTTTCGTGGCCCACGAAACATTGCCCGGGCAGCGACTTTTTGCAGCACGGCGCCAGTTCCGTGGTCACCTTCAATTCCGCTAAGGCCAGGCGCAGCCAGTCGTGGATGCGGCGGTAGCTTTCCTCGGCCTTGAGCGAATGCCATTCGTGGCCGGGCGGAAACGCGGCGCTGTACGTCCAGTCGGCGTTGTGCGGCACGATGCCACCACCGGTTGGACGCCGGATGAGCGGGCGCAGAGGTGTGGTGGCCGCAACCTCGGCGTATTTCTGAAAATAGCCGAAGGTCGCCGCCGGTTGCATCCAACCATAAAAGCGCAGCACGGGCGTTCGCAGGCGCGGCATGGCTTCGAGCAACGCCTCGTCCAATGCCATATTGAAGGCGGCATCACACTTGCCGGAGTTCAGCAGGAGCCAGTTCATTTTTTGGCCACGCCGATCTGCGGGCAGAGATTTTTGATTTCGCAATTGCCACAGTCCGGCGTGCGGGCGGCGCAGCGGCGGCGGCCGTGCCAGATGAGCCAGTGGCTGAACAGCGTCCAATCCTTTTGCGGCACAAGCTTCATCAACTCCTGCTCCAACTTCACGGCATCGGTCCCTTTTGCGAGGCCAAGGCGATTGGAGAGCCGCGTGACGTGGGTATCCACCACGACCCCGACGTTGATGTCAAAAGCATTGCCAAGAACTACATTCGCCGTCTTGCGCCCGACACCGGCCAGCGCGTGAAGCTCATCCATGGTACGTGGCACCTCGCCGCCAAATTTTTCGACCAGCGCAGCGCAGCAGGCTTTGATGTTTTTGGCCTTGTTACGGAAGAAGCCGGTGGTCTTCACCATCGCCTCAATGTCCGCAACCGGCGCCTCTGCAAAATCCTTCGCGCTGCGGTACTTCTTGAACAGCTCCGCTGTGACGATGTTCACACGCTTGTCGGTGCATTGCGCCGACAGGATGGTGGCGATGAGCAACTGCAGCGGATTGGAAAAATTCAATTCACAGTGCGCGGTTGGATAAGTGCGCTGGAGCGCGGCGCAGATCTGTTCTGCGCGTTCCCTTTTTGCGGCGGCGGTCTCGCGTGGCATCGGCGCATATTTTCGCACATCCCGGAAAATAAAAAAGCCCGGACGCGAACATCCGGGCTTGGTGATTTTTTGCGGGGTGCTATTTCGCCGGGACAGCATTTGTGACCGCCGCAACCGCGGGCGGTGCAGTGACCGCGGGCACGGTGGCGGGGGCAGCGGAAGCGGCGGCCTTTTGGGCGGCGTCCGCTTTTTGTTTGTCCAGCTTGTCCTTGGCGATCTGCTCGCGCACCGACAACGGGGGCACGCCGCACTTGCCATCCGTCCAATTGTAGAGCCGGCCCTGGCTGTCATTCAGGAACGACCAGATGAACCACAGCACAAAGGCGAACAGGAGCAGTTTGGGCCAGACCGGGCGCTTCTCCGCATATTCATCCGCCGCGCCAAAGGTGGCTCCCGGCGGCAATGCGGCCACACCCGTGAGCGCACCACCGAACGGCACGTTCATCTTGGCCTTGGCATTCACAGCCCAGCCGTT
>DATHQS010000088.1:0-17020 GCA_035482455.1 Candidatus Acidiferrales bacterium
GCCGACCGCGTGAACACCTTCGGCACCGCCATGCTCGGCCTCACCGTCGGCTGCTGCCGCTGTCACGACCACAAGTTCGACCCCCTCACGCAGCGCGATTACTACTCGCTCTTCGCCTACTTCAACAATCTCGACGAGGCCGGCATGTATTCGCATTTCACCCGCGCCACGCCCACGCCCACGCTTTGGCTCTGGACGCCGGAACAGGAGGCGCAACACATCGCGCTCACCAACCAGATCGCCGCCGCCGAGGCGAACCTCGCCAGTCTCGCCCGCGCAAGTTCCAACGACTTCTCCGCGTGGCTCAAGACCGCTGAAATCAAAACACCCGCCCCCATCGCGCATTTCAAGTTCGATGAGATCACCAGCAACACCACGCCCGACAGCGTTTCCCCCGGCGTCGCCAAATTGGAAGACGACGTCCACCTCGTCCCCGGAGCGCCGAACTCCGATTCGGCGCATTCCAAATCGCCCAACCAACACGCCGGTTCGGAGACCGGCGCTCCAACCAACTTCGCCGTGCAATTCAGTGGTGACAGTGAAGCAGTTTGCAAAGGCGTGAAGGAATTCCATCGCACCGATGAATTTTCCTTCAGCCTCTGGCTCAAGCCCACCGAACCGCAGGACCGCGCCATCATCCTGCACCAATCCAAGGCCCGCGAAGACGCCGGCAGCCGCGGCTTTGAACTCACGCTCGACCACGAAAGGCCGTTCTTCGGCCTCATGCATTTCTGGCCCGGCAACGCCGTCGCCGTCCGCGCCAAAGATGCGCTACCCATCAACGAATGGTCGCACCTCGTCGTGACCTACGACGGTTCCAGCCGCGCCGCCGGCATCAAAATTTTTCTCAACGGCACGCCGCTCGAAACCGAAACCATCCGCGACCAGCTCACCAAGGACATCGTGCACCGCGCCGAGTGGGGCGACCTAGAGCCCGGCAAGATCCATCTCACCCTCGCCGCCCGCTTCCGCGACAGCGGATTTAAAAACGGTATCATGGACGACCTCCAAGTCTTCGATACCGCGCTGACGGAACCAGAAGTCCAATCCCTCGGAGCGCCGGGCACCGCCCCGGCAAGTAGTTCAACAACGCTCTCAACAACCGACATGCATGACTCCACCAAGACGCAGGGAGCGGTTCTCCCTCGCCCCCCCCGGGGGAGAGGGCCGGGGTGAGGGGGGTCAATCAAACCAATTATTGTCTTACTACTTAGCCCGCCAAAGCCCCGCCTACCACACCGCCCTGACCAATCTAAAATCCCTCCGCGACCAGGAAAACACCCTCGCCGATGACGTCCGCGAAATCATGACCATGCAGGAACTGCCCGAGCGCCGCGTCACGCACCTGCTCAAGCGCGGCGCGTACGACGCCCCGGGCGATGTCGTCGAGCCGGACACGCCGTCGTTCATGGCCCAGCAGCCTGCCGACGCCCCGCACAACCGCCTCGGCCTCGCGAACTGGCTCGTGGACCGCAAGAATCCGCTCACCGCGCGCGTCGCCGTCAACCGCATCTGGAAGCTGCACTTCGGCCGCGGCCTCGTCGCCACGCCGGACGATTTCGGCAGCCAGGGCAAACTGCCCACGAACCCCGAGCTGCTCGATTACCTCGCCGGCTGGTTCATGGACAATGCCTGGGACGTGAAAGCGCTGCACCGCCTCATCGTCTCCTCCGCGACCTATCAGCAAACGTCCGTCGCCTCCAAGGAACTGCTCGAACGCGACCCGGACAATGCCCTGCTTGCGCGCGGTCCCAAGACCCGCCTGCTCGCCGAGGAGATCCGCGATGAAGCGCTTGCCGCCAGCGGCCTGCTCGTCACCAACCTCGGCGGCCCCAGCGTGAAGATCTACCAGCCCGAAGGCCTGTGGGAACAATCCGGCACCGGCGCAAAGTACACGCAGGACCACGGCGACAAGCTCTATCGCCGCAGCCTGTACACCTTCTGGAAACGCACCGCGCCGCCCCCAGCCATGCTCACCTTCGATGCC
Organism: Candidatus Acidiferrales bacterium; assembly: GCA_035482455.1. Taxonomy (GTDB): domain Bacteria; phylum Verrucomicrobiota; class Verrucomicrobiia; order Limisphaerales; family UBA11358; genus UBA11358. Next base: position 1,988 of record DATHQS010000088.1, read on the forward strand.
GTCACCCGCGAAGTCTGCACCGCCAAGCGCGAGACCACCGCCACGCCGCTGCAGGCACTCGTGCTCCTGAACGACCCGCAATTCATCGAGGCCGCCCGCGTCCTTGGTGAAAATCTGTTGAAACAATTTCCCAACGACGTGAACGCCCGCTCCAGCACGGCTTTCAAAAAACTGATTGGCCGCGAACCCGACGCCACCGAAACTAAAATCCTCGGCCAACTGTTCAACGAACAAAAAAACCTGTTCACCAACGACGTTGCCAGCGCCAAAAAACTATTGGCCACCGGCGAATCCAAATTCGATGCGACGTTACCGCCCGCCGATTTCGCCGCAACAACGCTGATGGTCAACGCCATCATGAATTTCGACGAATTTATTGTGGAGCGATGATGCGGGATATGAGATACGTGATACGAGATGGTAGGCCTGTCGAAAATCTAACTGAACGCGCGAACATAAAATGAACTATACCGACTTGGAAGTTTGGAAACTGGCCCGCAAGGCCACGACTGAAATCCATAAAATGACGATTCAAAAGCTGCCCAAGCATGAAATGTATGAGACGGGCAGCCAGATTCGTCGCTCGGTTAAGTCCATTCGCTCTAACATCGTGGAGGGTTTTGGCCGTCGGCGTTACAAACAGGAATACATTCGCTATCTGGTTTACTCCCACGCTTCCTGCGACGAGACCATTGACCACCTGTTGACGCTTAAAGATTGTGAATCGCTGACAGATGAAAAACTTTTCAACGAGTTGAACAGCCTGCTTGATGAATTGGGCCGGCGCTTGAACAAATTTATTCAGGCGGTTGAAGAACAACATCAAAGCGTGAAATGAAACTAACGCCCATCCCGTATCTCGAATCGCGCATCCCGTATCTATGAACTCCATTTGCACCGGCCCCCTGCCCGCCGCCGGCCTTTCCCGGCGCGGCTTCCTGAACCGCTTCGGCATGGGCATGGGCGGCATCGCCCTCGCCAACATGATGCATCCGTCCAACGTCCTCGCCGCGCTCGCCAATGGCGGCCCCGACAAGGGCATCCTGAACGGCCAGTTCCATTTCCCGCCCACCGCCAAGCGCGTGATTTTTTTATTCATGGCCGGCGGCCCGTCGCAGATGGAGACGTTCGATTACAAGCCGGTGCTCAACCAGCGCAACGGCGAGCAGTTGCCCGATTCCGTCCGGCAAGGCCAGCGCCTCACCGGCATGTCCGGCAACCAATCGTCGCTCCCGCTCGCCGGCTCGCAGTTCGGCTTTCAGCAATACGGCAAGAACGGCACCTGGGTTTGCGACCTGCTCCCGCACACCGCCAAGGTCGTCGATGACCTTTGCATCGTCCGCTCGGTCTACACCGACGCCATCAATCACGATCCGGCCATCACGTTTTTCCAGACCGGTTCGCAGCTTTCCGGCCGCCCCAGCATCGGTTCGTGGATCCACTATGGCCTCGGCAGTGATAACGAAAACCTGCCGTCCTTCGTCGTCCTCATCACGCCCGGCAAGGTGGACCAACCGCTCTACGCGCGCCTGTGGGGCAGCGGCTTTTTGCCGTCGCAGCATCAAGGCGTGCAATTCCGCAGTGGCAAGGAACCCGTGCTGTATCTGAACAACCCTGACGGCGTTTCGCCGCAAAGCCGCCGCGTCCTGCTCGACCGCCTGAACGAACTGAACGCCCACGCCGCCGAAAAATTGGGCGACTCGGAAGTCGATGCGCGCATCGGCCAATACGAGATGTCCTACCGCATGCAGACCAGCGTGCCCGGCGTCATAGATTTGAGCGATGAAAAGCCCGAGACCTTCGACCTGTACGGCCCCGATTCGCGCAAGCCCGGCACCTTCGCCGCCAACTGCCTGCTCGCCCGCCGCCTTGCGGAAAAGAACGTGAAATTCATCCAGCTCTATCATCAGGGCTGGGACCAGCACAACGACCTGCCCAAGAACATCGCGACCCAATGCCGCGAGACCGACCAGGCCAGCGCCGCGCTCATCACCGACCTGAAACAGCGCGGCCTGCTTGATGACACGCTCGTCATCTGGGGCGGTGAATTCGGCCGCACCGCCTATTCGCAGGGCAAGCTCACCAAGGACAACTACGGACGCGACCATCATCCGCGCTGCTTCTCCATGTGGATGGCCGGCGGCGGTGTGAAGCCCGGCTACGTCCACGGCGAGACCGATGACTTCGGCTACAACATCACCAAGGACGGCGTCCACGTATACGATTTCCAAGCCACGATGCTCCGCCTCCTCGGCATCGACCACGAACGCCTGACGTACCAGTTTCAGGGGCGGCGCTTCCGCCTCACCGACGTCCACGGCGAAATCGTGCAGGCTCTGTTGGCGTAGCCACGGGAGCGCGGCTGTGTCGCAGACCAGCCGCAGCACGTCTCTTATTCCAGCGCGTTTGAACTATCACGCGCTGCGGCTGATCCCGCTGCGCGGGACACAGCCGCGCTCCTGCGCCCCATCCATCCTCCATCTTCCACCTTCCATCCTCGCAAATTCTCTTTTTCCCCCCGCCCCTTTCCCCTAGCCTGCCCTCATGCTGTTCACCGCCGAATACCTGTTTGACCTCAAACACACTGAACACGCCGCCATCTTCGACGGCTGCACCTACGCCTGGGAAGCCCTGAAGAAGATCGAGCCCTACCTCGCGAAGATCACGCGCCAGAATCCGCCCCCGCGCTTTCCCGGCGCGACCATCGGCGACCGCGTCATCATCGGCGCCGGCACCGTCGTGGAACCGGGCGCGATGATCAAGGGCCCCGCCATCATCGGGAAAAATTGCCAGATCCGCCATAACGCCTACATCCGCGAAAACGTCATCATCGGCGACGACTGCGTGGTGGGCAACGCCAGCGAACTCAAGAACGCCCTGCTCTTTAACGGCGCCCAGGTGCCGCATTACAATTACATCGGCGACTCCATCCTCGGCTACAAAGCGCACCTCGGCGCGGGCGTCATCTGCTCCAATCTCAAGTCCTTGCCCGGCAACGTTATTGTCATGCCCAAGGCATCGCCATCAATCGACACAGGTCTTCGTAAATTTGGTGCGCTCATCGGCGACGGCGCGGAAGTGGGCTGCAACAGCGTGCTCAACCCCGGCAGCATCCTCGGTCGCGGGGCCATCATCTACCCCGGCGTCAACTGGCGCGGCGTCCTCCCGGCGAATAAGATTGCCAAGAACAAAGCGCAAATTGAAGTCGCAGACCGGCTGACGGAAAAAGCACACGACATAACTAAAATATGAAAACATGCCGTGTTGACAGACTGCTATGAAGCCGGAGATAAGTCAGAACCCAGTCCGCGAACCCTTTGCTGAGAAGATTCGCAAGGTGGCGCAGCTTATTCAACTCGCCAAAACCTTTCCGCGCCGCATTAACACCACATCAGGGAAAATAAGACTTTGAGACTGCAAATAAACTGATACAAAGCAGTCATGGGTTTTTACATTCGCAAAAGTGTAAGCGTTGGCCCTTTTCGTTTTAATTTAAGCAAATCAGGAATAGGTGTTTCGACTGGCATCAAGGGATTCAGAGTCGGAACAGGGCCGCGCGGAAACTACGTTCAAATGGGACGTGGCGGCATTTATTTCCGTCAAACACTCCCAAGCTTGAATGGCCATGGAACCCTCACGCCAACTCCAGAAGTTGAGTATTCAAGTATTGAAATGAAAGAAATCGAAAGCGGAAATGTTAGCCAAATGGTTGATTCATCATCTGCAGCACTGCTTGAAGAAATAAATTCAAAATCTAAAAAAATGCTGATTTGGCCTTGGATTCTCGCCGCTGGAATTTGCCTGCTTTTCTTGCTGGTCGCCACGAATTCTCCTGTATGGATTTATTGCCTAATCACCCCTCTTTCCATAGCTGGCTTAGTTTGGGCGATATACGCAGACAAATTGCGTAAGACTGTGGTTCTGTTTTACGAACTTGAGCCACATATTGAGGAAGCATTTCAGCACCTACACAACACTTTTGATTCATTGCGAGCTTGTAGTCGCATGTGGCATATCGAGTCGAGGGGCAGCATCACGACGACATATGATTGGAAAGTAAATGCTGGCGCCAGCGCTGTTGTGAAAAGGAAATCAATCGCGCCCTTTGCCGGCTCTCCTTCATATTTTAAGTCAAACATTTCAATTCCAGCCCTACCTGCGGGGCGCCAAACTTTATTTTTTCTTCCGGACAGAATTTTAGTCTGGGATACGAATGGCGTTGGAGCTGTAAACTACGATCAACTCAATGCAGACTATGGAGAACAAAGATTCATCGAAGATGAAGGGGTTCCAGGCGATAGCCGTGTGGTGGATAAGACTTGGCGGTATAAAAACAAAAAAGGTGGGCCAGACCGGCGATTTAACAATAACCGAGAAATCCCGATTGTGATTTACGAAGCGCTAATGCTTACAAGCAAGTCCGGCTTGCGAGAATCGTTTCAGATTTCACGGACAGGTTTGGGCAATACACTCAATTTTTCAGTGAAACAGATGGCTTCTGCCATTGCTGAACGAGGACAGGTCAAATCAGATGATGGTTATATAAAGTGTCCGTGTAATAATTGCGATGTATTCATTGAATTCCCTGCACATGGTTTGGGTCAGGCCGTTGTTTGCCCGCATTGTGGGATGGATACAATTTTGTTTAAACCTGATGTGATTTAATTTATCCGCCATGCCTTCTTGCCTCTTAAAACTCTTCCTTGCCTTCGCCTGCTGCCTTTCCCTTCCCGCCAAGGACATCACTTCCATCTGGTTCGACGATGGCAAGTTTCTGGAAGAATCCGACAGCCAGCGGATGACCAACGGCTTCGGCGGCCGGCTGGATTTCACCATCAAGCGGCCCGATGGCACCGTCTGCAACCACTTCACCAACCTGCCCGCCGTCAAACAGCCGCTCCCCATCATCAAGCATCTGACGGACGACAAACCCACCCTGCGGCTCAGCCCCAAATTCGTCATTTTCCAGATCGATCCGCCGGACCCCGTCGGCACCTACACCGTGGAAGTGGAATTGCGCGACCGGTTGAAGGGAACGAGGGTGAAGCTGAAGAAGCAGCTTTTGGTGAACAAGTAACGCAGGCGCCTTTTGATGTAGCGTCAGGCCTCCGGCCTGACGTAGAGGGCGGCATCCCTGCCGCCCGGACAGAACCGTAAACCTGCCAACGACTCACGAATCTTCCAAAGCGTTTCGTCTTGCGTGAGGTTATATCCGCCGGGCTGGAAGCCCGTGCTCTACGGCAGGCAGGATGCCTGCCGCTACACGGTTGGCCGGCCGCTCGCGCTGCTCCAAGGCCAATCTTCCGGCGAACGGCAAAAACCCGCCTTCACCGGATTATTTTCCACATATCTCACCAATCGCACCTGCTCTTCCGGATTACGGATCAAGTGATCGAACGACTCCGTCTGCCAGAATTGTTCGCCCGCACGATTAAGAATTTTATTCGCCCGGCGACTGATGAATGATTTCCAACTATGCAAAATACTGCTCAATGTATGCCCCGGCATCGGCCAGACAACCGCATGCAAATGATTGGGCATCACCACCCAGGCCCGAAGTTCATAGCGTTCGCTGACAAAATGATTCAACGTCTCCGCCGTCAGCTTTGCGATTTCCGGCTTACCCAGCCAGCACGCACCCCGACCGGCGTCGAGCAAGGCCTCGACCTTGTCGCAATACCACGCCAGTAATTGTTCCTCCTCATGCCACGTCAGCGGGCTTTTGGCGGCGCGCGCCTGGTCTAAAACGGCTTGGCGCTCATGCTTGAGTTTGGCTATTTCATGAGCTGGCAGGGAATCCCCGAGACGCAACGTGACAAAATAAGCCGCTCCTTCTTTTTTCAGGTGCGGCAACTTGCCGCGAAAGTGCAGCCCAGCCACCAGCGAATTCGTTGATGCAATATTTGTGGGCGATTGGCGGGCATCAGGCACGAAAATAAAATGCTGACAACCTCACAAGCAGGCAAGTGCAGAATGCCAACGCTTGTAGCGTCGGGCATCCTGCCTGACGTAGAGGGCGGTATCCCTGCCGCCCGGAAAAAACCGTGGCACCGTCCACGACGCGGAAACATTCCAAAGCGTTTCGCCTTGCGTGAGGTTTTATCCGCCGGGCTGGAAGCCCGTGCTCTACGGCAGGCAGGATGCCTGCCACTACAACACCAGACTGGCCGACCTTCTCCTGTTGCGATAATTTCCCGTCATGCGCATCCGCCCGTTAAAACTTTTCCCCAGCCTCTGTGCGCTCGCATGCTTTTTTGCCACCCATTTACTTGCGGCGGAAACCGATACCATCCGTCACGAATCCATTTCGGTCGAAGCGCCGTTCACAATGCCGGCCATCGGGGTGACGGTGTTTCCAGCGCGCACGTTCGTGGTCACCAATTTCGGCGCGGTGGAAGGCGGCGACATCTCCGCGGCCATCCGCTCGGCCATCGCCGCGTGCCATGATGCGGGTGGCGGCAGCGTGGTCATCCCGCGCGGCCATTGGTCGACCGGCCAGGTCCATCTCCAAAGCAACGTCAACCTCCACCTCGATGACGGCGCGGTGCTGTCCTTCAGCAGCGACCCGGCGGATTACCTGCCGGCGGTGCAATCGAGCTGGGAGGGGTTGGAATGTTTCAATTATTCCCCGCTCATCTACGCTTTCGGCTGCACGAACGTCGCCCTTACCGGCCACGGCACGCTCGAAGCGAAGCTGGATGTCTGGAAGCAATGGATGAACCGTCCGCCGGCGCATCTGGCGGCCTTGAAACAGCTTTACACCATGACGGCCACGAACGCGCCCGTGGAGCAGCGCCAGCTGGCCGTGGGTGAAAATCATCTGCGCCCGCAGTTCATCCAGTTCAACCGCTGCCAGCATGTGTTGATCGAGGATGTGAAGATCCGCAACAGCCCGTTCTGGACCCTCCACCTGCTGCTCGACGCCGATGTCGTGGTCCGGCGCGTGGACATCTCGGCGCGCAACCACAACAACGACGGCATCGACCCCGAGATGACGCGCAACCTGCTCATCGAGGATTGCAAGTTTGACCAGGGCGACGACGCCATCGCCATCAAGGCGGGCACCGACCGCGACGGCCGCCGGCTGAACACGCCCACGGAAAACGTCGTCATCCGCAACTGCACCATGCTGCGCGGCCACCAGCTTGTCGCCATCGGCAGCGAAGTTTCTGGCGGCATCCGCAATGTGTACGTGCATGATTGCAAGTTCATCAACGCCGACGCGGACAAGCCGCAAAACATTTTATTCATCAAGACCAACCGGCGGCGCGGCGGCTTTGTGGAGAATATCTTTGTGGAAAACATCACAGCCCGCAGCACCCAGTTCGGCGTGCTCGGAATCGATACGGACGTGCTCTACGAATGGCGCGACCTGGTGCCGACCTACGAGGAAAAGCTCACCGTCATCCACGGCATCCACGTCAAGAACGTGACGGTGGAAGAAACCGGCGGCACGCCCTTCAAGATCACGGGCGACGCACGCTTGCCGATCAAGGACGTCTATCTCGAAAACATCACCGTCCAGAAGGCGCACGGCCAGGCGAGTTCTTACACGAACGCCGAAAGCATCCACGAATCCGGCCTGCATATCGCGGAACTGGTTGATGACGGGAAAGCGGGGAAATAACCATTTTTGCCGGCCAATTTCAATTGTCATTAACCGCGGTTGGATTATGTTTACGCCGTGGCCGGGGATAAAACATTAGCACGGGTTCTCGCCTTGTTGTGCGGCTTGGGATGTCTGACCGCCGGGCTAGGGCGGTGTGCGGCTGACCCCATCTTGATCTCACTGCCGGGCTTCCTGCCCACCCTGACCGCCGGTGCCGCGACCAACGGCCAAGTACCATTGACTTTGACGGGTGAAGCATCCGTCCAATACATCATCGAGTCGTCGCCAGACCTGCTGAACTGGTCGCCGGTGGCCACAAACACTGACACCAATTCCATCCGGCAGATTGCCCTGCCTGCTGCCACGGACGTGACTTTCTACCGCGCCTCCCGAAAGCCCATCGCGCTTTTTACCTACGCCATGGCGGCGCAAGGGTATATTAATTTGGTAGGCAACGGTCTCACGGCCAGCAGTTGGAACTCGTACGACCCCAACCAAAGTGCCAATGGAACTTATAATGGCTACACGGGAACCAACGCTGATTTTGCCTCGGTCGCGGGAGTCGTTAACTTTGGAAATCATACCGTCGAGGGCAGCTTGTATTTGGGCACACACGCGACTTTTGTAAGCAGCCTCGGCAATCTCACAGGGTTCGTTTACACCAATGCCAACCTTGCTTTCCCGGATGTATCGTTGCCTAACGTTACCTGGCTCCCCGCGCCGTTTACCAACAGCCTCCATGCCTTTATCACCAGCGGTTTTTACAGTGTAACTGATGGCTATCCCGTCAGCGTTGAGCCGGGCATCGTGGTAAACCTTTATGTCACGCCGCCAGTCAATTTCTCGCCCTCATCCATCAACATCAAGGGGGGCACGACCAATGCCGGCACACTCACCGTCTATCAAAGCCAGGGTAGCGCTGGCTTCCCCGGAGGCTCTTCCATGACTGTTGGTCGCCCGCAGAATTTCATTTATCTGGGCCTGCCCGGCGTCACCAGCCTCAGTTTTCCGGGTTCACAAACAGTTATCGGGTTGATCTATGCTCCAGAAGCTATTGTAAGTTTTAACGATGGAGGTTTATCTTTAGGTTTAATCGGTTCTTGTGTCGTGAGTAATGCCACCGTGCTAGGCCACTATAATCTTCACTTCGACGAAAGCGTACGGACCAACGGCCCGGTCCGTTGACACCGTCTTCGCCAACGCATTCCGGTCGGGCACACCCTGCCCCTGCCCCCACTTTTGTCCCGATGGAGTCAGTGGGCTGTCATTCTGTAGTGTGTTTCCCGCATTTCAGAAATTTGGAAGAATATTTAGGTTGGACAGCCTTTGTCCAACCGGGTGTGTCAGAGTGCGGGCATGGCTACTGGAAAAATCAGCCGGTTGCCGCGGGAGATCCGCGAGCAGTTGAACCGACGACTGGACGACGGCGTGCCGGGCAACCGGCTTGTGGCCTGGCTCAATGAACTGCCGGCGGTGCGGGCGCTGCTGGCGGCGGAGTTTGGCGGTGCGGCCATCAATGAACAGAACCTGTCCAACTGGAAACAGGGCGGGTTTCGGGACTGGCGGATGCAGGAAGACGCACGGGCGTTTGTCCAGTCGCCAGCCATGACGCTAGAGCAGTTGGTGAGGGGGGTGGCGGCGCGTTATGCGGCGCTAGTCTGCGCCTGGCGCGAGTCACCGGAGCCGGTGAAGCAGCGCAAGTTGCGGGTGGTCATGCAGGACGCAATGAAGTTGCAGCGGAAGGAACAATTGGCGCAGGCGTCGGAACTGAACCGGGTAAGACCAGATTAGAGTCAATCAAGGTTAATCAAGGTGAAATTAAATTTAAAGAATGAGGAGGTGCCGGCGAGGTTGGTGGGTTACCCGCCCGCATCCCGCCGAGGTCCGAGCCGGACTGGCAGGTGCCCGGCGCTCCCGCCTTCGCCAAGGCTTCCGCCTACGTCAGACTTCAGCGCGCCAGGCCGGCGCGGCAGGCCGAAGGAAAGCCAAACTCGCCGGCCAGAGGCCAGCGCTCCCGGTAGCGGGAGGCGGATGGATGAGAATTTGGCCAGATTAGGGTCAATCAAGGTTAATCAAGGTGAGATTTATTATCCGGAGCGGGAAAGGACCGAGGCGAGCGGGAGGAAGATGACGATCCGCTGTCGCTCCTCCCCCATTCCAGGGCGAGGGAGCCCGGGGCCGGCGAGTTCGGGAGACAGGATGCGCCCATTCTGTTCGCCCGCAAGTTTCATTGCTTGCCAGAATTGCGGAGATAAACCAGAGTTGACCGGCAAATGAAATCCCAGAAGGAGCCTGTTTCTGCCCATGCCGTGGTCATCGGTCTTGTGCTGCTGTTGCTGGCCGCGGTCCCTGCCGCCGCACAGACGTTGTCGGTGGGACCGAATGTGAACATCAACCGCCAGAGCGGTTATCAGGGGGAAGAATCCATCGCGATCGACCCGACGAATCCCAACCGGCTGTTTGCGTGGGCCAATGACATCCGCACCGGCACCGCGGACAATTCCGCCGGCTACAGCACCGATTGCGGTGTGAGCTGGATCGCGCGCTTCACGGGCACGGACGGCTGGCCGGCGCTCGGCGGCGACCCCACGTGCAGCTTCGACAGCTTCGGCAACCTGTTCGCGGCGTCGTTCGACAGCACGTTCAGGAGCATCCAGGTGCGCGCCAGCACCAACGCCGGCCAGACTTTTTCCAATTTGCTGCTGACCATCACCAGCACAAAGAATGCGCTCGACCAGCCGACCATCAAGGCGGGACCGGGAACCGCTGCCGGCCAGGTGGCGGTTTGGGTCATGTATCTGAACAAGACCGCGCTGGTGGCGCGCGGCGCGGCGGTGACAGGCTTCAATTCCTTCGGCGCATTCGGTTCCGAGCTTACGATTCCCGGCTCCGGCACCGGCAATTTCGGGGACGTTGCCATCGGCCCCAATGGCCAGGTGGCGGTGGCCTACCAGACGCCCTCGGGCGGCGTCGGTCCTTCGACCATTCAGCTCGCGGTGAATTCCACCGGCAACACCGCCGACAGTTTCACGCTCGCCGCCGGCACGGTGACCACCCAGGTGGGCGGCTTCCGTGCGATCCCCGCGCAACCCAGCCGCACGGTGGATGCCGAGTTGGGCCTGGCCTACGACATCTCCAGCGGACCGCACCGGGGGCGGTTGCACCTGGTGTATACGGACGCACCGTCCACCACGTCCAATGACCTGAACATCTTCACGCGCTTCTCGGACAACGACGGCGCCACCTGGAGCAGCCCGGTGCGCGTGAACACGGACACCGGCACCAACAGCCAGTTCTTTTCCAAAATCGCCCTCGACCCCACGTCGGGCAACATCGCGATGGTCTGGTATGATTGCCGCAACAGCGCCGCGAATAACCGCGTGGAGCTCTGGGGCACGGTCAGCCTGGACGGGGGCGTGTCGTTTATGCCGGAGGTGAAGATCAGCGCCGGCTCGACCAGCGGCGTGGGCATGGGCGGCGGCAACGAACTGGGCGATTATCTCGGCCTGGATTTTTACAACGGCGTGCTTCATCCCGCCTGGGCGGATGACTCCAATTCCACCGGCGACAATCCGGACGGGACCAATAATCTGGATTACTACACCGCCGCCGTGACGCTGGTGCCGACCACACCCGTGCTGACGGCGAACGGTTTTGGCACCAACGGATTTTTCACAGTCAAACTCGCATCCACACCCATGACCGGCTTTGGCATCCAGGCTTCGACGAATCTAGTGAACTGGACCGGCATCGGCTCCGGCTACACGGGCACAAATGGGCTGCTGTTCTTGCAAGATACGAACGCCGGTTTTCCTTTCCGTTTTTACCGCGGCATCTGGCCCGTCCTGCCATGAAGTCCCTCCGCCTATTAAGAATCTTCCTCGGCTTCGCCGCGTTCGCGTGGGGCATCTCGGTCGTGGGCGTGTTCGCCAGCTGGCCGCAGATCAACCACATCGCGCAGGGCATGGGCGCCAAGCCCATCGACTACGACCCGATGCTGGATTACTGGCTGCGCATGATGGCCGGGGCGTTCGCGCTCGTCGGGGTCTGGTACCTGATGCTGATGCTCTGGCCGAAGAAATTTCACGCCGCCATCCCGTGGTTCGGCGCATTGATGGTGGCGGAGGGGATCATCCTGCTGGTGCACGGCCTGCGGCTCGGCCTCGGTCCGTTCCCTTTTTATGGTGATGTTTCGGCCTGCCTCCTTGGCGGTATTGGAATTTTATGCTTCGCGCGGGCGGCCAAGCCTTAGAGATGTGACGGCAGGCATCCTGCCGCCACCAAGAAATCACTGCCAGCTTGCGAGAATGACCGTTGCCGGCGACAACCGGGGATGATACTGGAACATGTCGCCGATATCGGTGAGGTTCTGCTGGTCCAGCTCGGGGATCGTGAAATAATAGTTCGGCATGTTCGGGTTCACGACCAGCTGCGGGTGAAACCCTTTGCTCGCCGGCCAGTGCTGCTCGATCTTCTCGTAAACCAGCGCCAGCGCCCGGGAGCCCGGCTCGGCCACGTATTGATCGCCCTCGCGCTTGATCGGCAGCATGTAGCGGATCCGGCCGTTCAACCGCACCGGATAAATCCATTCATTGGTCGCCTGCAACAGCGGGCGGAGCGGTTGGCCCGCCTGGTAATTCCGCTGGTCTTCTTCCGAGATGGAGTATACCGGGATGGGCTCGCCGAGCGTGGCCAAGTCAACCCGTTCGCCCGCTCCAAAACCAAAGACATCGGGGTTTTTCATCGCCATGTTGATGATATTGCCGAACCGGATGCGCACGACCTTGGCCAGCTTTTGCTCATCCGTCAGCGTCGCGTCGTCATCGTCATCACCATAAAGAATCGAATTCCTGGCAGGGTTGGCCGGCTTCAATGCCTGACGCGCAGCGGGCACGGCCGCCGGTGCCACGGCCCGCTCGGGTTCCATCGGTGCCTGGACTGTTTCCGCCCTGGCCGAGGGTGAAAGAACCGCCATCAAGGAATCGCCCAAGCCTATCGACGGGACCGTGGCCGGGACGGAATTGCTCGGAGTGACTGCCACCGGCGCGGCTGCGGCTGCGACCACCGGTTGGGCATCGGATTTCACGGCAACGGGCGAGGTGTCGGTTTTGACGGCTTTTGTCGCCGCGCTGGAGGCCCCGGCGGAAGTGACGGCGGCCACGACGGCGCGGCTCGCAGCGGTCATGACCTTGTGATGCGTCATGTTCGTCAGGTACCGCACATAAAAATATACCGCCACCGCCAGCACGTTCACCGCCAGGCCGATCATGAGCTTCCCCGTGGGCTTGCCCTTGGGAGGCAAACTTTCGCTCTTAAATTTGAATTGTACGGTCTGATTCATCGGCTGCTTTCGCTGGTCTATCGGCGGACTTGGTCCGTCTCCCCTATACATAGCAACCGCCGCGCCAACCGCCCGTGAAGGCGGTTTTTGTCAAATTCCCCCCAATTTCAACGTTTCTCCGTCCAACATGGCCGTGGAAAAATGACTCAAAAAAACTCATTTCTGTTCGGGAAATGGACAACCTGCTTGGTGCAAGAAAAGCCGGCGCCCGGCAGGCTTCGGGGTTTAGATTCGCACCCGCCGCCAAACACTTGTCCGCTTGACTTGAATCCGGTTTGCGGCGGAAATGGGCGCATGATTACCCGTCGCGATCTCATCGTTGCCGTCATTTCCGCTTCCACCGCCTTCGCCGGCCTGGCCCTCGCCCAATCCGCCAGCAAACCGGTGATGCATTCCTGCTTCTTCAACTGGGCCGACCTCAAGGTCACCCCGACGAAACAGGGCGAGCGCCGCGCCGTTTTCGATGCGCCCACGCCGACGCTCTCGAACCTCGAATTTCACATCACAACCCTGAACCCCGGTGAGATGCCGCACCTCCCGCACCACCACGCGGATGAGGAAATAATGATCGTCAAGGAAGGCACGCTCGCCGCCATCCAAGGTGACAAGACGAACACCGTCGGGGCCGGCGGCATCATCTTCGAAGCCTCGAACGAACTCCACGGCCTGATCAATATCGGCACGAACCGCGCCACCTATTTCGTCATCAAATATGTCCCGCATGATTTGGTGAAATGAGGATTTCGTTTGCGGATCAAAACCGGCGCGGCCACCTTGAACCATGAAAATCCACAGCGATGATTTCCGCGCAGCGCCCGGCAAAAAGGTGGACCTTAAAAAATGGCCGGCGCACGTGCGGCCATTCTACAAGTCCAAGGACCACTACAAGGAAATCTTGGCCGCGCACAAGGCGAAGCTCAGCGAACAGCAGGGCCTGCTCTACGCCGGCAACCGGCACGCGCTGCTGCTCATCTTTCAGGCGATGGACGCCGCGGGCAAGGACGGCGCCATCAAGCACGTCATGTCCGGCGTGAACCCGCAGGGCTGCTCGGTCTTCAGCTTCAAGCATCCCAGCGCCACGGAGCTGCAGCATGATTTCCTCTGGCGCACCACGGTCTGCCTGCCGGAACGCGGACGCATCGGCATCTTCAACCGTTCCTATTACGAGGAGGTGCTCATCGTGCGGGTGCACCCGGAGATCCTCCGCGCCCAAAACCTGCCGGATGAAGTGGCGGCCGGCAAAAATATCTGGGATGACCGCTTCCGCTCCATCGTGGACCAGGAAAAGCACCTGTACCGCAACGGCACGCGCATCGTGAAATTTTTTCTGCATATCTCGCGGGAGGAGCAGCGGAAACGTTTTCTCGCCCGCCTCGATGATCCGCAAAAAAACTGGAAGTTCTCCGGGGACGACCTCAAGGAGCGCGGCCACTGGAAGGAATACATGAAGGCCTATGAGGCATGCCTGGCCGCGACCAGCACCGCGCAGGCGCCCTGGTTTGTCATCCCCGCGGACGACAAGCAGAACGCCCGGCTCATCATCTCGCACATCATCGTCGAGACGTTGAAGGGTTTGAAAATGAAATTTCCCGCACCGGCCGGGAGCAAAACTCTCGCCACCCTTCGGAACCGGCTGAAAAAGTGAGCCGTATCAATAAATGCTGAACGCCGCCGCGACTTTCCTGTCCATTCTCTAGTCTTTCCCTTTCCGGATTGATACCTTTTTGACGCATGGGCGATTTGACCATCGGACTTTTGAGCGCATTGCTGGCCACCAACCAGCCGGCGGCCGTCAGCAATCTCGTGGCGGAGCAGACCGGCGTGGCGGTGCCCATCGTGGACATCAAGGATCCCACCGAGCGCGAACTCCGCAACATCATGATCCGCGACGATGCGGCCATCGACGAGGTCAACGACTGGATCAACACCAACTCCGCCTCCCGCTCGGACACCAACGCCGCCACCATGCTGAACATCAAGATCCGCGCCCGGCTCGACATGGTGAAGCATGACTACGATGTCTTTCTCCGCAACCACCCCGACAGCGCGCGCGGCTTTCTGGCCTACGGCAGTTTCCTCAACG
>DATHQS010000089.1:0-3678 GCA_035482455.1 Candidatus Acidiferrales bacterium
AAATTATCTTCAGCACTTCGCCCGGGCCGACAACCACCGCGCGCGGCGGTCATATCGCCGCCCATGCGAACCTCTGGCGCATCTCCGGTGACTTTTGGGATCGCTGGCCGAAGATCAATGAACAGTTCGACCTGCTGGCGGAATGGTCGGGCGCGGGCGGGCCGGGGCACTGGCCGGATGCGGACATGATTCCGCTTGGGCACATCGCCATCCGCTCGAAGCTCGGGGGCAATCCGCATTGGACCCATTTTACGCGGGATGAACAGCTCACGCTGATGTCGCTTTGGTCGCTGGCGCCGTCGCCACTGATGCTGGGCATGAACCTGCCGGACAATGACGCGTGGACGACCGCGCTGTTGACCAACCCGGAAGTGCTGGCGGTGAACCAAGATGCCGAAGGCAAGCCGGCGAAGCGGATTTTTATGCGCGGCTTCGCGGCGGAATTATGGGTGCGCGAGCTGGCGGATGGTTCCCATGCGGTCGGGTTATTCAACCGCACGAGTCAGACGGTGAAGGCAGAGTTGAGCTGGAGCGATGCCGGGCTGCAGACGGCACCGAAGGTGCGTGATCTTTGGCTGCGGAAGGATTTGGTGAAAGGGAAAATATTTTCAACCGAAATCGCTTCGCACGGGTGTGTGCTGTTGCGGGTGGAGTAGGGAGAAGCTCCAAGCGTCCAACACCCAAGCACCAAACAAAGCCTTTTTGGGAAGTGAATTGGCTTTGGGCTGCAGGAAATTATCCCGTTGAACCACAGGCATGCGGTTTTGAAATGTCCGTTTAAAGTGACAATTGGGTTTGAGAATATTTTTGACGGGCGGAGAAAACAGGCTAAAGTTTATTATTCAGTTGGCACCGCTTAAGCATAAGAGGATGTGGGGTTTATTATGCCGATACTGCCGGATGAAATGGGGTGGATGATTCTGAAAGCGGCGCAGCTTCTTCAAGCGCCGGGGTGCCCCATGATTGCTTCCGAACGACCTGAATTAAACCGGAGGCTTTTCTCATGAAGACTTCGGTCGAAGGCAAGATTCTGGTTGGGTTTGTGGTGTCGGTGCTGGTTCTGATTGGCATCGGCGGACTGGCTTACCGGACCACGGGCAATCTGGTGGGGACCAACAAATGGGTAGTGCATACGTATCAGGTGATCGCCAGCCTGGAGGATGGCCTGGCCATCCTGACCGATGTGGAAACCAAGCAACGGGGTTATTTGCTGACGGGTGACATGCATTTTCTCAGCGACTGTGAAGCCGCCCAAGCGCGGGTGGCCGGGTGGGAGGATGTCATGCAAAAGCTGGTTGCGGACAATCCGGACCAGTTGAAGAGGCTGGGCGATTTGAAATCCCTGATCGCACGGCGGCTGGTCGTGCTGAACAACCGGATAGAATTGAGAAAGGAAAAAGGCGTGCAAGCCGCCGCCGATGCCGTGGCATTGGGTGAGGGCAGGGAGTTAATGGGGCAGGTATGGCATGCCATGCAAGAAATGAAGGCGGTGGAGGAGGGGTTGCTGGCACAGCGACAGTTGGAGGCAGGGACCGCTGCTAATTTCAGCTTGATCCTGATATTGACCGGAGCCTTGTTGGCCGCCCTGGTCGGATTGATGGCTGTGATGCTAATCCGGAAGGATCTCCGGAAACGCGCGCGGGCGGAGCAGGAGCTTCAGGAGAGCTGGCGCGTATTACAGTCCATGATGGACAACATTCCCGGGATTGTTTTTCTGAAGGACTTGGACGGCCGCTATCTGTTCGTCAACCGCAAGTTTGAGCAGTTGGCGGGGCTTACGCGCGAGCAAATCAAGGGGAAGACGGTCTTTGACGTTTCGCCAAAGGAACTGGCCGAGACAGCCCATGGCCACCAGCAACAAATCCTGGCCACGCAAAGCCCGGTGGAGGTGGAGGAGACGGTGCTGTATCCGGACGGGCCGCGTTCGCACCTGGCGGTCAAGTTCCCGCTACGGGATGCGGGCGGAAAGATCTATGCCACGGGCGGCATTTCCACGGACATCACCGAACGTAAAAAGGTTGAGCAACTCCATCTGCACTTCCGGGCGCTGTTTGAATCCCTGCCCGGTGCGTATCTGGTGCTAAACCCGGACCTCACGATTGCGGCCGTAAGTGACGCGTACTTGGAGGCGACGATGACCAAGCGTGAGCAAATCCTCGGGCGCGGCATCTTTGAAGCGTTTCCGGACAACCCCGATGATCCGGCGGCAACCGGAGAAAGCAATCTGCGGGCTTCGCTGGAGCGGGTCCGGAAAAATGCGGCCACGGATACGATGGCCATCCAAAAGTATGATGTGCGCGGTCCAGATGGCAGATTTGAAGAGCGCTATTGGAGCCCGGTCAATTCGCCGGTGATCGGGGCGGACGGGCGGATTGAGTACATCGTCCACCGGGTGGAAGATGTGACCGATTTCATCTTGCGGAAGAAAACCCCGGCAGACAGCAAGGACCTGTCCGCCCGCCTGGAACAGATGGAGGCGGAAATTTTTCGCAGTTCCCAGGAGGTGCAGGCCACGAATGAGAAGCTGCATGAGGCCAACAAGGAACTGGAGGCGTTTTCTTATTCCGTATCCCATGACCTGCGCGCGCCGTTGCGGCATATCGCCGGCTTCGTGGACCTGCTGCAAAAAAGCAGCGGACAAAATTTAAGCGACCGGGACCGCCGGTATCTGAAGGTCATCAGCGATTCGGCCGGTCAGATGGGGGTGTTGATCGATGACCTGCTGGTCTTTTCCCGGATGAGCCGGACGGAGTTACGCCGGGTCAAAGTGGCATCCACCTCGCTGCTGGATGAGGCGCGGAACACATTTCAAAGCGATCTTAACGGTCGGCAGGTCAATTGGAAAATCGGCGCCCTGCCGGAAGTGGAGGCGGATGCGGCGATGTTGCGCCAGGTCTGGATGAACCTGATCGGCAATGCCATCAAATACTCGCGCACCCGGAACCCGGCGGAGATCGAGGTGGGCTGCAAGGATGATGGAAACGGCGAACATGTGTTTTTCGTGCGCGATAACGGCGTGGGTTTTGACATGCAATACGTGGACAAGCTGTTTGGCGTTTTCCAGCGGTTGCACCGCTCGGATGAATTTGAGGGGACAGGCATCGGGCTGGCCAATGTGCGGCGCATCATTTTGCGCCATGGCGGCCACACCTGGGCCGAGGCCAAAATCAACGAGGGCGCAACGTTTTACTTTTCGCTACCAAAAACGAACCATCAACCGAAAGAATGAACATATGGCACCACTGAAACGCATTTTATTGGCCGAAGACAACGCACACGATGTTGAACTGACGCTGGCGGCGCTGGAAGAGCATAACCTGGCGAACGAGGTTGTCGTCGTGCGCGACGGCGCAGAGGCGCTGGACTACCTATTCCACCGCGGCCAGTTCGCCGGGCATGCCAACGGCCTGCCGGTGGTGGTGCTGCTGGATTTGAAGATGCCAAAGGTCGACGGGCTGGAGGTTTTGAAGCAGATGAAGGAGGACTCCGCCTTGAAGCACATACCTGTGGTGATGATCACGTCCTCGCGCGAAGAACAGGATCTGGTCCGGAGTTATCAACTGGGCGTGAACGCCTATGTCGTCAAACCGATGGATTTCCAGCAATTTGTCACGTCCATCAAGGAGGTGGGATACTTTTGGGCCATCATCAACGAACCGCCACCGGGCGTAATGAAAA
>DATHQS010000090.1:0-12904 GCA_035482455.1 Candidatus Acidiferrales bacterium
CAACTTTATTCTGTCTAAAAATAACACACTCGCCACCGGAAGGCAAGTAACCATTGCAGATTTCAATGTCTCAAAATTGGCGTGTGGAGTCAAAAGGCGGGCTTATTTTTCTGAAAGCGTGTATGAGCCGTCCCAGTTCTCCGGAGGCGGGTTTTCGCTCAAGGCCGAGCACCGTAATGTGTACATCTCGCACAAGAAATCCTCCTGTCCGATCTGTTTCTGGGCGTCGTTGAAAAGAACGATGGCTTCCTTGAACTTGCGCTGGCGATAGAGGGCGACGGCATCATGGTAGATTCGGAGCCAACCGGGTGCTGGTACGGTGAGGTCGCTGAGCGGGGCGAAGACCTCGACGGGCTTCGTCTTGCCCTTCACCGTCAGCAAGTCCACGGTGCGATACACAAAAAAATCACGGGTCAGTTTTTCCGCGGCCGCGCCGACGAGGATGTCCGCGTGAAACTGCTTGGTGGCGCTTTCGAGCCGGGCGGCCAGGTTCACGCCATCGCCGAGCACGGTGAATTCCATGCGCTGTGGGTGACCGACATTACCAACGATGACTTCGCCATGGTTCACGCCGACACCGATGGACAACTGCTCGCGGTCGGGGTTGTTCTTCCAGGCGGCGTTCAGTTTCGCCAGCGCGGCGCGCATCTGCAACGCGGTGGTCACCGCCCCGCGCGCATCCTGGGCGTTGCCCTTGCTGTGGGTGTCGCCCCAGACGGCCATGATGGCGTCGCCGATGAATTTCTGGAGCGTGCCGCCGTTTTTCAGGACGCTGCCGACCATGTCGTTGAAATACTCGTTGAGCTGCGTGACGAGCTTGTCGGGGTCTGACCGTTCGGTCATGGTGGTGAAACCGCGGATGTCGGAGAACAAAACGGTCACCGGCTTTTTGCGGCCTTTCAGGGCCTCCTGGAAAGAGCGCCGGTCGTTCAAGATCTGCTTGGCGACGTTCTTGGAAACGTAACGGTCGAGGACATTGCGGTAGCGGCGCTTTTCTAATTGCTCCATGGAATATTCAAAGATGATGCCGAAGGAGCCGGTGCCAATCAGGCAGAAGAGCGGGGGCATCATGGAGACGACGAGGTTGTATTGCGTAAACGCGGTTTGACATCCGACAACCAGCGCAAGCGTGGAGGCAACCAACAGCAAAGCCTTGAGCGAGGCCTGAGGAATGCCCAGGCAGATGAGCAAAGCCAGAACCACGGCACCCAGCGCCAGCCAGAAGTCTGCACCGTCACTGGTTTCGGCCAGCCATTGCCCGTGCAGCAGGGCGGCGAGAATCTGGGCCTGAATCTCGGGCCCGGGCATTTCCCCAAATGGCGTGGTGTGGACGTCATGAAAAATTTCCGCCATCGGGCCAACAATCACAATTTTGTTGGATACTGCGAGTCCGCCTTGAAAAGGCGGCTTGGCCCAAAGCGCGTCCACGAACATGTTTTCCACAGGCCACGCCCGGTAGGTGCCGCCCCTGCCTTGATAACTAATGAAGGTCTTAGGATCTGGCGCGGGCGTCGCAATTTTGCCTTTAAATTTTTCAGCCGCCAATGTGGCCATGTGCGGAAGATCATCCGGAATTTTGCCGTCACGAATTTGCTTCTCAAGCATGGCCGCTATCTTGGGATGAATGGTCGGCATTTCAATGGTCTCCCGCTTGACGGAAGTCCGGTACCTTGTGCGGCGAACAATGTCGTCATCATCCGGCCACAGGGTGACGAGGCCGGCAACTGATTCAGTTCCCGGAAGCATTAGCCGTTCGTTGGGCGTGGTCAGTTTTTTGGCAAGGCTGTTGTCGCCTTTGCTGATCACGCCTTGTTCATCCGCAAACATTTCGCCGATAACCACCCGGTCTTTGTATTTTTCCAGCGCCTTTGCAAAAGACTCATCACCCTCTGTCTCGCTCGCAAACACAAAGTCGAACACCACGACTTTGGCGCCGGCATCCATCAGCTTTTGCAGAATCGCAGCGTAGACGGAACGGTCCCAAGGCCAGGGTTGCTGCATCTTTTGAAGCGTCTCCGACGCGGCGATTTCGTTGGAAGAAACCGTATCCAACTGAAATGAGGTTGTATTGAAACCAATCAGTTTAATTCGGGAGTCGGGCCGGGACTCCCCGCGGAAGCGATAATAGTTATCGATGACCGAGCCCTCCGCCTTCTGCCAAAAATGCGAACTGGTCAGCCAGTCGCTGCGTGCGAACCAGAAAAGCAGCAGGCCGACGATGACGACGATCCACTTAGGGCGATGGAGCAAAAATTTGACCATGATGAAATCCGGACGTTGGTTAATTCGCAAGCCGGGGCGGGCAATTCAAGGAAATAAAAAAGGCGCTTCGAAAAATCGAAGCGCCTTTCATGGGGGATAAAATTACTTGCCGCCGAGGATGGCGTCCTTCGCGGCCTTGGCGACGCGGAACTTCACGACGCGCTTGGCCTTGATCTGGATCTGTTCGCCGGTCTTCGGATTGCGGCCGATGCGGGCGGCGCGGTTCTTGAGGACGAGCTTGCCGATGCCGGGGAGGGTGAAGGTGTCTTTCGCGTGCTTGTACGCGAGCTGGGCGATGCAGTCGAGGATCTCGACCGCCTGCTTCTTGGAGAGCCCGTTCTTCTCAGCGACGAGCGCGGCGATTTGAGCTTTGGAGAGTGCTTTAGCCATATTTGTTCTCTTAGTTGTGTTGTTGTTGTTGTTTGTTTAGTCCGAAAAACCTACAGACTTGAGACGAATTAAAATCCAACGGGCGTTTCAAGCAAGCGAAAAAACAAAAAATTATCAGGTATTTTCGTACTAGGGAATGGGCGGGACTTGACATCGGACGGCAATTTCCGACCATGCGGTTGTGGCGCTGTTCACCATCCAGAACGAATTCCGCTACGAAATCGTCCGCAAAATTTTTGAGGGCGGCATGGGCATCGTGTACGAAGCCGAGCAGCACGGTTCGCGCGAGTTTGTCAAGCGTGTCGCCATCAAGATCATACGGCCCAATTTCGCGAGCCAGAAGATGTTCATCGAGAACTTCGTCGGCGAGGCCAAACTCGTCGCCGATTTGATCCACACGAACATTGTCCAGACCTACCAGCTGGGCGAGGCGAACGGGGTGGCGTTTATCGCCATGGAGCTGATCCGGGGCGTAAACCTGGAACAATTTACCCACCAACTGGCCGACAAGCGCCGTTCGTTGCCCAAGGAACTGGCAGTGTTCATCACCAGCCGCGTGGCCCGTGGGCTGGCCTACGCGCATTCCAAGACGGACAAAAATAGCAAGCCGATGGGTATCGTCCACCGGGACGTGAGCTTTAAGAACATTCTCATCGCGTTCGAGGGCGATGTGAAGCTGACGGATTTCGGCATCGCCAAGGCGAAAGGTTTTCTCACGGACCAGGAGGGCGAAGTCGTAGCCGGCAAGCCGGATTACATGAGCCCGGAGCAGGCGGATTTTCAGATCACGGACAAGCGGTCGGACATCTTTTCAGCCGGCGTGGTGCTCGCGCATCTGTTGCTGGGCCGGAATATTTTCAAGGGGGCGACCGCCGAGGAATCGCGCAACCGCATCCTCAACCAGCCCGTGCCTGATTTCCGCGCGCTCGACCCGCGCATCGATGACCGGCTGAATGACATCCTGCATCACTGCCTCTCCCGCGACCCCAACCGCCGTTATGAGACGGCGGACAAGCTGATGTACGACCTGGAGTATTACATCTACGGTGCCGGCTACGGTCCGACCAACGAGACGTTGGGCAAATTCATCCGCGAACTGTTCGGCCAGGATGCGCCCAAGGAGATACCCGATGATCCGCAGTTCAAGACCATCGTGCTGGAGGAGACGGCCCGCCTTAAAGAAAAGCCCTGATTTTCCATGAAACGTCCCGCTTCGTCCGAGGTCAAACTCGGCCTCATCCAAACGGACGTGTCGGCCAGTCCCGACGCGAACCTCAAGAAAACCATTGCGCTCGTCGAGCGCG
Organism: Candidatus Acidiferrales bacterium; assembly: GCA_035482455.1. GTDB lineage: Bacteria > Verrucomicrobiota > Verrucomicrobiia > Limisphaerales > UBA11358 > UBA11358. The sequence goes on from DATHQS010000090.1 coordinate 3,957, forward strand.
CCGCGAAGGCGGGCGCCCAGATCATCTGCACGCAGGAACTGTTCCGTTCGCAGTATTTTTGCCAGAGCGAGGACCACGAGTATTTCAAGCTCGCGGAAAAGATTCCCGGGCCCAGCACGGATGCCTTCCAGAAGCTGGCCAAGAAACACAAGGTCGTCATCATCGCCTCGCTGTTCGAGCGGCGCGCCTCGGGCGTGTATCACAACACCGCCGCGATCATCGATGCGGACGGGTCGTTGCTGGGCATCTACCGGAAGATGCACATCCCGGATGACCCGTTGTTCTACGAGAAATTTTATTTCACGCCCGGCGACCTGGGCTTCAAGGCGTGGCAGACACGCTACGGCAAGATTGGCGTACTCATCTGCTGGGACCAGTGGTATCCGGAGGCCGCGCGCCTGACGGCGATGCAAGGCGCGGAAATCTTGTTCTACCCGACGGCCATCGGCTGGCACCCGGCGGAAAAGAGCAAATACGGGATCAAGCAGCACGGCGCCTGGGAAACCATCCAGCGCGCACATGCCGTGGCGAACGGCTGCTATGTGGCGGTGACCAACCGCATCGGTCACGAGATACTCGATGGCGTGGGCGGAGCGGGCATTGAGTTCTGGGGGCAGAGCTTTGTGGCGGGCACGTCGGGCGAGATCATCGCGAAGGCGGGTTCGCACAAGGAAGAGATTTTGATCGTGCCCGTGGATTTGGCCAACGTGGACACGACGCGGACGCACTGGCCCTTCCTGCGCGACCGGCGGATTGATGCTTATGGGAATCTCACCAAGCGCCTCGTTGATTGAGCCGCTTGTCTGGGTCACCGGCGCAAATGGGCTGATTGGCAGTTATCTCGTCCAGACCGCCCCGAGGTTTGCCCCGGGCTGGCGGGTGCGGGGGCTGGTTCGCACGGATTTTGACCTGCTTGATTTCGCGGCAATTGAGCGCGAATTTGCCAAGGACAGGCCAAGGCTCATCATCCACTGTGCCGCCATTACGGTGGTGGCGGATGTCCAAAAGAACCCACAACTGGCGCGGCGGGTGAATGTGGAGGTGACAAAGTTGCTCGCGGAACTGGCGGCGGAGATTCCATTTACCTTTTTTTCCACAGATTTGGTTTTCGATGGGTGCAAAGGCAATTGCACCGAAACGGACGCAACGAATCCGTTGCATTTGTACGGCGAAACCAAGCTGGATGCAGAGGCAATTGTGCTGAGGAACCCGCGGCATCTGGTCGTGCGCACGTCGCTTAATGGCGGGGTGTCGCCGTCTGGTAACCGGGCGTTCAATGAGCAGCTCAGGCGTTCGCTGCAGCAGGCGGGGCAGGGGATGACGCTGTTCACGGATGAGTTTCGCTGCCCGATTCCGGCGGTGGAGACGGCGCGGGCGGTCTGGGAATTGGTGAGGCAGGGAGCATCCGGACTGTATCATGTTGCGGGGACGGAGAAGTTGTCGCGGTTGCAGATCGGGAAATTGCTGATTCCGCGCTGGCCGGAGATTAAGACGGAGATCAGATCGGGGTCGGCCAAGGATTTTCCGGGGCCGCCGAGGGCGTTGGACACGACGTTGGATGTGGCCAAGGTGCAGAAGGTTTTGTCGCGGCCGCTGCCGAAATTTAGTGAGTGGCTGGCGGTGAATCCGGCGGAAAAGTTTTGAGGGGCGCATGTGGTCGATGAATCTTTCGTGGTCCGGCTCCGTCGCCTGACGCTGCGCTCGGCGACGGGGACATCGCAGCGCGATGTCCCTACCATACCTGAAACGGCTTTCTTGCTTCGGGGGGCGGGTTGAATTACTCTCCGCCGTTCAATTTATGGCATTTCTAAACGACAATTATCTCAAGCTCAAAGCGGGTTATCTTTTTCCGGAAATCGGCCGGCGCGTGAAGGCGTTCTGCGACGCCAATCCCGAGGCTGCCAAGCGCCTCATCCGTTGCGGCATCGGCGACGTGACCGAGCCGTTGCCGGCGGCGGTGGTCGCCGCCATGCACAAGGCCGTGGACGAGATGGCGGTGCGTGATTCTTTCAAGGGTTATGGCCCGGAGCAGGGCTATGACTGGCTGCGCCGCGCGATCGCGCAAAACGATTTCCGCGACAAGGGGCTGGACGTGGCCGATGACGAAATCTTTGTCAGCGACGGTTCCAAGTGCGATTGCGGGGCGATCCTGGACATCCTCGGCAGCAAGAACAAGATCGCCATCAGCGATCCGGTTTATCCCGTATACGTGGACACTAATGTGATGGTGGGCCATACCGGTGACGCGAATGAAGCGGGTGCATACGCCAAGCTGGTTTATCTGCCGTGCAAGCCGAGCAACGGTTTCATTCCGGAACCGCCGAAGAAGCACGTGGATGTCATCTACCTCTGCTCGCCGAACAACCCGACCGGTGCCGCGGCCACGCGCGAACAGCTTGAGGCGTGGGTGAAATATGCGCTGGAGCACAAGTCCGTGATCTTGTTCGACGCAGCTTACGAGGCGTACATCACGGAGCCGGGCATTCCGCATTCGATCTACGAGATTCCGGGTGCGCGGGAATGTGCGATTGAGTTCCGCAGCTTTTCCAAGAACGGCGGATTCACCGGCACGCGTTGCGCGTATACCGTGGTTCCGAAATCGCTCAACGCCTACACGAAGACCGGCGAAGCGAAGCCGCTGCATCCGCTGTGGAACCGCCGCTCGACGACGAAGTTCAACGGCGTCAGCTATGTCGTCCAGCGCGCGGCGGAAGCACTGTATTCGCCCGAAGGCAAGGCGCAGGTGGACGCGCTGATCAAACATTATCTCGGCAACGCTGAAGTGCTGCGCAAGGGCGCGAAGAAGGCCGGGCTGAAAGTTTTCGGCGGTGTGAATGCGCCGTACATCTGGGTGCGCACGCCGAAAGGTGTCACGAGCTGGCAGGCCTTTGACAAGATTCTGGGCGAGGCGAACGTGGTCATCACGCCCGGCTCGGGCTTTGGCTCGAAGGGCGAAGGTTTCTTCCGCATCAGCGCCTTCAACAGCCGTGCGAATGCCGAAGAGGTGGCGCGCCGGTTGCAGGAATTGAAGTGGTGAAAGCCCGCCACGCTTCAATGAACTGTGGAGCCATGGGCACCCGTTGGCGGCTCGTGATACGGCTGGTGTGTTTGATAGAGCTTGACCAATTCCTGGTTTCTTTCCAGCCGGTTGGTATCGCCATGGCTTTCCGCCAGGGCGCAGGCTTTATGTCCCGTTGACACAGCGTCGTTGTAACGGCCAGCCTCGGCATAGGCAGCGGCCAGCGTGCCGACCAGCAAGGGTTGTTCATAGTGCGTCTGTTCACAGGCAATGGTGGCTATTTCCACGGCGCGCTTGCCATCGCGCAGACCGGGGTCTGGATTGGTGGCCAGACTCCAGGCTTCGTTATTCAACGCCACGGCATTGGCCAAATCATTAAAGGCTGCATCAAAATCGGGCTTGAGATTGGCAACCTGCCGGAGTTCTGGCAAGGCACGGTCGATTTGTCCTTTGGCTAAAAAAGCCATTCCCAAATTGTAATGAGCTACCGCGAGATATGGATTCAACCGGATGGCATCCTGATATTTGCCAATAGCTTCATCGGTCTTTTTTTCGGCAGTCAGGGCATATCCCAGGCTGTTCAGAGCGTCTGGAAAATTAGGATATAGCTGGATGGCCAGACGATAGCTTTCGATCGCCTCATTGGTATGGCCCGTGTCCATCAGACACAGGCCATAGTTATACCGGGCTTCGTAGTAGTTTGGCTTTAACTGAAGCGCCTTCCGACAATATTCCATGGCCTCATCTTTGTCGCCTCTCTGGTAAAGCAGGACGCTAAAATTATTGAGCGCCAGCGGGCATTCCGGGTTTACGGCCAGAGTCTTTTGCCAGAGGGTCTCAGTGTTAATGAACATCGCCGCATGTTGCCATGACAACACCATCAGCAACGAGAGCACAATGGTGGCAAAGCCATAGGCCACCGATGACTTGCGCAGGCGATCCGCCAGGCTGGCCAAGCCGGCCGCCACCAGGGCGAAGACACCCAAGGAGGACAGGTAAACCCAATGATCCCAAACGTATGAATAACGCATGCCATACGCATTCATGAAGCCAAGTACGGGGAACAAAGTTCCTGCATAAAAGAACAAAGCAGTCGCGAGTCCGCGGCCAATGCGTCCGCGCGCCAGCCAAACAAAGAATAAAACACCAAGGGCGGCCAGCGGATAAAACCATTCACGGATCGAAGCGGGATCTGGTTGCCAGTGTGGATATATAAAGCAGAGATTTGACGGCCAGATCAGCTTGCCAAGATAAAACCAGAACGCATGCCCAGCGATCAGACAGCGCTGCGCGAAAGTGGCATCAAAATCCATTCCCTCCGCCCCGATTTTATTTCTCTCCTCCCAAAAGGTAACCACGCAAAGGGCAAGGGCCAGGCCGACGAACCGGAGCGCGGGCGCCACGTCTGTCCGCCAGCAGATCCGCCCCTTTTTCCACCAGCCAATCAGCAGGATGACCGCCGGCAGCGAAAAGGCAGATGTTTTGGCGAGCATGGCGCAGAAAAAGAGGAAGAAAGACAGCCGATAAAAAAAATCTGGCGAACGGCCCACGGTTTTTTCTCCCGGAACATCAGCAGCAGCCATTTTGCCCCAACCGGCAAACCGGCTGTAAGCCAGCAAGGAGGCCAAAAAAAAGACCATAGAAACCACGTTTTTCCGTTCCGTTATCCAAGCGACAGATTCCACCATGACCGGGTGCAGGGCAAAGAGGAGACTGGCCAACCATGCACCCGGGACTTGCAACTGGACCAGCAATCTCCAAAACAATAACGCCGCCAGCGCGTGCCACAGAACATTTTCCACGTGATATGGCATGGTCCAGAAGCCCCATAGCTGGTAGTCCAGCCAGAAAGTGGTGCCGGTCAGCGGATAATATTGTTGCAGGGCGCCAACGTGGAGCCACATCCAGCGCAGCCCACGCAGTCCATCCAGCAGTGGAGCAATACCCGTAGTCCAGGAATCATCATCCCAGACAAATTCTCCCTGCAAGGCGGGGAGATATGCTGTGAAGACCAGGATAACAAGCAATCCCGCCTGCCACCATAATGACATTGAGCCATAGCCAAAAAAAGGACGGAAGGATTTTGTTTGTACCACGGAGTTTGAATATCTCCAAACGCCAATGGTAGCAAGCCGTTTCAAAGATACACGGCGTCAATGCGCCCTATATCTGGGTGCGTACGCCGAAAGGTGTCACGAGCTGGCAGGCCTTTGACAAGATCCTGTGCGAGGCGAACGTGGTCATCACGCCCGGCTCGGGCTTTGGCTCGAAGGGCGAAGGATTCTTTCGCATCAGCGCGTTTAACAGCCGGGCGAATGCCGAGGAAGTGGCGCGCCGGTTGCAGGAATTGAAGTGGTAAACACGCCGGGTCGGTGCCCGGCGCTCCAAATAAAAAACGGCGCGATGAAGGCATCGCGCCGTTTTCTTTGTCCCCACAAATGATTTCTTGCCGTTGAGAGGTTATTTCATGCCGTGAGTTGTGCAGCCTGTTCGGCCTGTGATTCGGCGGCGATTTCCCGCCAGACGTCCAACCGGTTGGCGCAGCCGATCTCTTCGAGGTAGGCGAGATTCAGATTGCCCGCGTCTGATTCATCGCAAAGCGCATTGGCGACGTGGATGGCGGTGAGCGGGCTGAATTTTTTCAGGTCGCTCTTTTCCGGGGTGTGATGAAAGGCAACCGCTTCGATGATTGGTGCAGGCAGGCCCCACAAGCCGAACAGATACGCAGCCAGCCCGGTGTGGGTCGCGCCAAAGATTTCCATTTCAGCAGCGCGGAGCGGGATTTTTTCCTGTTTGGACAGCTGCAAAGCCTTTTCAAATTCGTCCGGCAGGCTGCTGGCGAGCATCAGCTGTCCCATGTCGTGCAACATGCCGGCGGTAAAGGCGTCCTCGTAATCCGCAGTCTTGGAGCGTTCACAGCGCATGATGCGGCTGGCGAGGTCGGCGCAACGGGTGAGATGGGTCCAGAGCGCATCGGCGGAGAAATGCTTCAAGCGCTGGCAATTCATGGTGGAATAGACCTGGGCGGAGAGGGTGAGCGAACGCACGGTGGACATGCCGAGCTGCTGCGCGGCTTCGACGGGATCTGAAGTGGTCTCGGAAAGGCCGAAGCTGGCGGAGTTGGCGACGCGAAGGATTTTGGCGGTGATGGCCGGATCCTTGGCGATGATCTTGGCGATCTCATGGATGTCGGAATGCGGTGATTCGACCTCCTTGACGATCTCCAGATAAATCGTCGGGAAGCTGGGCAGGGCGCGCATTCTCCCAGCAAGCTGGCGGAGCTTTTCGTCCTTCAGATAAGCGTCGAGGCTGTAGATGCGATTCAGGGCCGACATCAACGTCTCCATGTCGAGGGGCTTGGGGATGAACAGGTGGGTGCAATTCAGCGAATTGGCGGCCTCGGCCTGGTCGCCGATGCCGGAGATGATGATGCGCGCGGCGTGTGGATGCAGCCGGCGGACCTCGGCCAGAAGTTCGATGCCGTTCATGCCAGGCATCATCATGTCGGAGGCAACCACATCAAAGGCAGACTCTTGAAGCAAAGCCAAAGCCGATTCACCGTCCGGGGCAACGGTGGTTTCCCACTCGTCATCTGCCCCTGACAGCATCAACTTATAAAGCTGACGGATCAATCCGTCATCTTCAACAAAGAGTATCCGTTTCATCTGATTTACGTTGCGAACCCGCGGTCCAAGCACCGCCGGTTGAACACCCGGTCCATGGGTGACAACGTATCTGTATCGGCGGGCCAGGAAAGAACTACAGGAAAACCGGGAATAATTGTGCATTTTTGAGACAGCCTCCTGCACTGGGAAGCGATATTAAAAAATAAAAAACGGCGCGGTGAAATTCACCACGCCGCCTTCTCTGTCCCCACAAATCGGTTCAACCGGCGATAACGCCGATCTCCACGGGTTCCACGTTCACGCCTTGCTTGACGAGCCAGGTGATGGCGCGGCCGACTTCGCTGCGCGCGCCGTCCAGCTCGAGGCAGACGATGCCGATCTCGTCGGTGATGGTGGCCTGGCGGATGTTGGTCACGACCTTGAACTTGTGGCCGACCTCGTAGATGAACGGCTTCTTGATGAGCTTGGGCGGATACATCAGCCACAGGCGCTGTTGCGCCGGGGTGTTCGGCTTGCTGACGGAAACTTTTTTCTTCTTGGGCATAAGATTCAAATTAAAAATTAAAAATTAAAAATGCAAAAAGGGTCCCGGCCGCCTTACGCCTTGCCGGGCCAATTTTTAATTTTGCATTTTTCATTTTGAATTGGCTCTAGCCGCCGGCGATGGCGGGGATGATGCTGATTTCGTCGCCGTCCTTGAGCGGGGTCTCGCGGTTCTTGAGGAAGCGGATGTCCTCCTCGTTCACGTAGACGTTGACGAAGCGGCGGACCTCGCCTTTTTCATCGACGAGACGTTCAGCGATGCCGGGGAAGCGCGATTGCAGTTCGGTGATGGCGTCGCCGATGTTGGCGGCGTTGATTTCGACCAACTCCTCGTTGTTGGTCAACTTGCGGAGCGGGGTGGGGATGCGGACTTTCTTTGACATAAATTAAAGGCGATGTTTGGTCAATTCAGTGGAACTCAAATCAGATTTTTCTATCAAAACTTCCCAATGCTTAATATCGGAACATTCTATGAACAAGACTGCATCCCGCTCAAACAATAATTCATGAACAAACAGCCCGCCATGACCCAGGCGGATTTCATGAGTGAACAAATCACCATGAGCCGTGTGCTGATATCTTGGATCATCGTGCCTTGGTGGCGCAACAAATGAATATTGAGTGACACCAGTGTAGCGCAAATGAATCCGACGGTCATGAAATGGTCCAAACAGGGTTATTTCTACTTCAAGCTTTCTTATTTCATTTCGATTTCCAGCCGCAGTCTCTTTTACGACCAGGCTTTCGAGCCATGAATCATGCAAAGAACTATGAGATCCAAAGTTATAATTATTTGGGTTTACAGCAAAAGCGTAAATATGCTCCGGCAGTTTTTGACGGATTGATTGGATATATTTTTCATATATTCCCCAATCAATTTCCCCGGGCTTGGTATGGATATATTCCATTTACCTCAAGCTGACACTTTTTCTTCGTGCGCCAGCAGGGCTTCAAACTCGCGCAGGCTGGGTTTGATTTCGCGCGGTTTGCCGCAGTAACCGTTGACGGCGTCCAGGGTCTTGAGGCCGTTGCCGGTGACGCAGATGACGGCGGAATCTTCCTTCGGAATCTTGCCGGACGCAATGAGTTTCTTGGCCACGCCCACGGTCACGCCGCCGGCGGTCTCGGCAAAGATGCCTTCGGTTTCGGCGAGCAGCTTGATGGCGTCGCGGATCTCATCGTCCGTCACGTCTTCGGCCGCGGCGTTGGTTTCGCGCATGACCTTGAGCGCGTAGAAGCCGTCGGCGGGCGTGCCGATGGCGAGCGACTTGGCAATGGTGTCCGGCTTGACGGGCTTGAAGAAATCCAAGCCGGCCTTTTGCGCGGTGGAGATCGGCGAGCAGCCGGTGGCCTGGGCGCCATAGACTTTCGGCTGGCTCTCGGAAATGAGGCCGACCTTCACGAGTTCCTGGTAGCCCTTGTGAATCTTGGTGAGCAGCGAGCCGGACGCCATCGGGATGATGGTGTGCTGCGGGGCGCGCCAGCCGAGCTGTTCGGCGATCTCATACGCCATGCTCTTGGAGCCTTCGGCGTAGTAGGGGCGCATATTGACGTTGACGAACGCCCAGCCGAACTTGCCGGCGATCTCGGCGCACAGGCGGTTCACTTCGTCGTAATGGCCCTTGATGCTGATGACGTTCGCGCCGTAAATGAGCGAGTTCAGGATTTTGCCCTGTTCCAGATCGGACGGGATGAAGACGTAGGATTTCAGGCCGACGCTGGCGGCGTTGGCGGCGACGGAGTTCGCGAGGTTGCCGGTC
>DATHQS010000091.1:0-22035 GCA_035482455.1 Candidatus Acidiferrales bacterium
TGGGACGGAAAGATTTTCCGCAGAAATTCCAGCTTCGCCTTCATCACCGCCTCGTAATCCACCGTCTTCATCCGGTTCAGGCGTTGGCGCACGGCTTCTAGCGGCTTGAGGTGCCGTTTATTTTTACCCTCCGCGACCGCCGCGAGGTTCAGGTACTGCGGATGCAGCGCAAACGCGGAGATGGCTGCATACGGGTACGAGTCCTTCCACGTCTTGGTCGCACCCGTGTCGTTGACCGGCAGCAGTTGGATCAGTTTCAATCCGGCCTGTTTCCCCCAGTCCGCCAGCGGTTTCAGGTCCAAAAATTCGCCCACGCCAAATCCGTTTTCGCTTCGCAGACTGAAAACCGGCACCGCCACGCCCGCGCCGCGCCAGTGCTCCACCGGCAGGTTCGCAAAACCGTCATTCACCAACGTATGCTTCTCGCGCGCGATCCGGTCGTTCAAAACCCGGTTCGCCCCGTCTTCAAAACGGATGAACGCCTTTTTTGCCACGTCATACACCCCGTATTTGTAGTTGAAAGGAAATGCCTGCCCGCGCAGATCCAGTTTCACCGATAACTCATCTTCTCCTGCGATACGGTTGAGCAGGACCGGGGTCTGTGTCTGCCAGTTCCCCAGCGCCATGCCGTCTCCGACCAGGCACAGCGTCTGGTTTTTCCCCAGCAACGGGGCTTTCACGCGAAACGTATACGTCGGGGTCTTGGTCTGTACAGTTTTGACCTCTGTAAAATTCTCTTTTAGCAGGACTTTCTTAAACGGCTCCGTGGCAAAGGCGTTCGCGTAAAAAGCCGCCGTATTCCACGAATCGATAACCAGCAGCTCCGCGCAGTTGAAATCCGCCGGACGCAGCCGGCGGTCGCGCCCCCAGTCGGTCGCCTGGGCACTGCCATTGCGAAAAATGTAGTTGTAACTGAACGAAGTGCCGCAAGCCTGCGCGGCCAGTGGCACCGTGACTTCCCAGTGGTCGCGGTCCAGAAACTGGAGCGGCATGGGATGGTTCGGCAATGGGTGGCCGCCGGTCAAGGCCAGCGATTGGCCGGGTTGGGTCACAAACCGCAGACGGAAGGTCAAATTCACGGCGATGTTTTACCAATCTTCCCCGCCTTCTGCAAACCCGCACGAAGATGCCATTGGCCTTGGCGGCCGTACCGCCGCACAAAGATGCGGTTTGCCATGTTCAAAGTTTGGGTTAGGGTATTCGGACAGCCCCAGTTGCCAGCCGCGTGATTTCGCACTCCTGCGTGATTTCGTTCTGTTTTGCTGAGGTCAATCCCGTCTCAGAAAGACACCGCATGAAACAACTTGTATCGATGCCACGCCGGGCAGCTTGCCTGCTGGCCATGTCCCTCCTTGGCGCCTCTTTGATTTCCACCCGCGCTGACACCATAACCGGCACCGGCTGGAAGGGCACCGCTGGCAACAACAATTGGAGCAGCACTGGCAACTGGGATGCCACTGCGCCTAACACCAGTGGAACCGGCGACCGCAATCTTTTTTTCGGCCAGGGCTATAAGGCCGCGGGTGGCACCGGTTCAACCTCGCCTAACAACGACCTGTCGGGCTGGCACGGCTACCGGATTACATTTCAAGATAGCAATGCCGCCGGCAACGGCACCGACGGTTCCTCGGCCAATGACACGGCGTTCACCCTCACCGGCAACGCTTTCACCCTCTTCGATTTCGGCGGCGTTTTCCCGCGCGTCGAGAATGACTCCTTCCTCACTCAGACTTTCACGCTCACCGGCGGCCAAGTCCTCGGCTTCAGTGGCACCGGCGGGGGCAGCAAGGCCGAAATCGATCCCGTCAACGGCAACATCATCGTCAGCGCCGGTACCAGGATTGACCTGGTCGGCACCACCCAATTGCAGATCTTCGGCAGCAACGGCAAAACCCTGGCTTTCAATGAAATCATTTCCAGCAGCGGCAATGGCGGGACAAACAGCCTGGCCATTGACGGGAACAGCCTGGTGATTTTCGCCGCCACCAACACCTACGGAGGCGATACCTTCGTCAACGCCGGTACGCTGCAATGCGCCACCAACAGTGCCGTCACCAACAACACATTTGTCCGCCTCGGCGATACCAGTGGCGTCTTGGGGGCCAATCTTAACCTGAATGGCGGTCTGGGACTGGCCGCCAAGATCAATGTCCGCTCCGGCAGTACCGGTCCGAAGGTCATCGCCAACACGGCCTCCACCACCGGCACCGCCACCTATTCCGGCAACCTCTTTGCCGATGCCGATTTCACGCTCTTCGCCAACACCGGCGGCGGCGTGACTCTCTCGGGCACGACCCTCGATCTAAAGAACCAGACTCTCACCGTCGATGGTACCGGCAGTTCGGCCATCAGTGGGGTGATGACCAACTCCACCGGCACTGGCAAGCTGATCAAAAACGGCGCGGGCACGCTGACCATTTCCGGCGCGAACACCAACTCCGGCGGCATTACTTTGAACGCCGGCACGCTCAACCTGAACAGCTCCAGCGCGCTTGGCTCGACTGCTGGCACATTGACCATCACCGCCGGAACGATTGACAACACCACTGCCTCGGCCATCTCGATGGGCAATTATCCGCAGGCTTGGAACGGCGATTTCACGTTCACCGGCACCAAGGATCTTACTTTCGGTTCCGGCGCGGTGGCGATGAACGCCAGCCGGCAAGTCACGATCAGCGGCGGCACATTGACCATCGGCGGCATCGTCAGCGGCAGCACGTTCACCTTGACCAAGCTGGGAGCCGGCACGCTGAAATTGAGCACGGCCGATACCTATGGCCCGGCGAGCGGCACGGTGGGCACCACCATCAAAGCCGGCACGATCACCGCCGGCAGTGCCACCGCATTGGGTGCGGGCGATGTGACCTTGGGCGATACGACCGGCGTGACCGGTGCCACCCTGAATATCAGTGGCGGCAGCAGCACCCTGGCGAACAACCTCAGCATTGCCTCGGGATCCAGCGGCGTGAAAACGATCGGTGCCGCCGGCAACTCATCCTATGTGTACAGCGGCGCGATTTCCTTAAGCGACAACCTGACCATCGACACGAGCACGGGGTCCGGGTCGGTCAACGTTTCCGGTGCGATCACCGGCAACTTCGGCGTGACCAAAGTGGGCACCAGCACCGGTGCCGCCACTTTAAGCAAGGCCAGCAGCGGCAATACCTACACCGGCAATACCACTATCAGTCAGGGCACTCTTAAACTTGGCAGCGCCACCGCAATTCCCAATGGCACTGGCAAAGGCATCGTCACGTTGAATCCCACCTCTCCCGATACCGCCACCTTTGATTTGGCCGCGCAAAACCAGACCATCAACGGCCTGACCAGCAGCGGCACAGGTTCCAGCATTGTGGATAACAGCTCGGCCACGGCCAAGACCCTGACCGTGGGCACCGCCGGTTCCAATCCCGATGGCACATTCGCGGGCGTCATCCAAAACTCCGGCGCCTCCACTTCCCTGGCGCTGACCAAGGCTGGCAGCGGCAAATTGACTTTGACCGGAAAGAACACGTACGGCGGCGCGACCACGGTTGGCGGTGGGACACTTTTGGTCAATGGCGGAAGCACCAGTGACAGTTCCAGCGGTACGGGTTCAGGCGCGGTATCCGTCAGCAGCGGCGCCACGCTGGGCGGCACGGGGCGCATTGGCGGCAACGTGACCTACAATGCCAGCGCCTTGGCCGTGTTCACCCAGGGCTCGCCCTTGGCGATTGGCGGCACGCTGACTTTGAATGCGAATGTGGTACACCTCAACCTGCCGTCAAATCTGGGTGTCGGAAGCTATGCTTTGGCGACTTACACCTCGTCCGGAAGTTCCGGCGCCTTCAACAGCACCCCGGTAGTTGACAGCGGCTCGCTCGCCAGCGGAACGACGGCCTCGATTTCTACCGGCGGCGGGAATGTGACTCTCATTGTCCAAAACACGACTTCGACCGCTCTCACCCGCACGGCAGGGGCAAATCCCTCGGCGTACGGCGATTCACTCACCTTCCATGCGGTGGTCAGTCCGGATCCGGGCGACGGCTCGACCATCACCTTCAGGACCAATGGTGTCGCCATCGGCACCGCGGTCACGGCTTCCGGCGCGGCTGACCTGACAACCGCCGCCCTGACATGCTCCGGCGGTTCCGCCTACACGGTCACGGCGGATTTTGGCGGCAACGCGAACGACACGGCCAGCTCCGGCACATTGTCCGGCGGTCAAACGGTGAATGCTTTGGTTGTCAGCCTGGCCGGCACACGCGCCTATGACGGAACCACCAACGCCGCCGCCGCGATTCTTTCCGTCGCCAACAAGGTCGGCAGTGACGATGTGACCGTGGCCTCCGGCACCGGCGGGCTCGCGGGTGCGGATATCGGCACCCAGGCAATCACTTCACCGGGCTCGCTCGCCCTGGGCGGCATCCAGGCACCAAACTATACGCTGACCGGCGCGGGCGGTTCGGTGACCATCACGCAGGCCAGCACCACGGTGGCGGTATCGTCCTCGTCCAACCCATCCGGTTATCTTGATGCGCTCACGTTCACGGCAAATGTCACGCCGGCGGCCGCCACGGGTTCCGTGACGTTCTTCAATGGTGCGACGCCTTTCAGCACCAATAGCCTCGTGACCGGTGTCGCCACCAGCGCCAGCATCAATATGTTGCCGCGCGGCACGAACACCATCACCGCGATCTATGCCGGCGATGCGAACTGTCTGGCCGGCACCAACACGCTGGCTCAAATCGTCACCAACCATCCGCCCGTTGCCGGCAACGTCAGCTATAATCGCGGCGGGGTGAGCACCTTCAAAATCAAGTTGAGCGATCTGTTGCTGAATGTCACCGATCTCGATGGTGACTCCAACTCCGTCACCGGCTTCGGCACCAGTACCAACGGTGTCACCCTGGCCACTAACGGCGGCTTTGCCATGTATTCCAACACCAACCTCGTCAGCGACCAGTTCTCTTACACCGTATCTGATGGCTTCGGCGGCAGCGCCACTGCCACCATCACCCTTGCCACCCAGGCGTCCCTCACCGGCCAGAGCGAATCCATCAGCGTCAGCGGCGGCGTGGCCATGCTGGAATTCTCGGGCATCCCCGGGTACGGCTACAACGTCCAACGCACCACCGACCTTATCAATTGGACCACCATCTTTACCACGAACGCACCCGCCAGCGGCCAGATCAATTTCACGGACGACTTCCACGACCTCGGCAGCGTGCCCAGCGCGGCCTTCTATCAGCTCCAATACCAACCCTGAGGCCGGCTTTAAACTCGGGCGGGCTTTGATGCTTGTTGCATCAAAGCCCGTCTTTTTATGCCATGAATCCTGTCTGAACTCAGCCCGCCAGCTCCAATATCCCCGCCGGGGATGCGCGCTTCTCGTCCACCAGTTCCGCCCGCTTGTCGATGAACTGCGCCACGATGTCCACGGCGATCTCCATGACGCTCTGCGAACGGATCTTGATGCCCACCGGACACGCCACGCGCGCCATCTGCTCCGCTGTCGCTATCTTCGCCTTCACAAAATGTTCCGTGATCGTCCGGGCCTTGCGCGAACTGCCGATCATGCCCAGAAATTGAAACGGCCGGTGGATCCACGACTCCAGCACCAGCGCATCATGCTTGTGCCCGCGCGTGACGATAAGCCCAAAGGTGGGGACCGCCGGAAAAGGTGCGGCGCACAGTTCCCCCCAATGTCCGGTGCACAGTGAAACCTCACCCGGAAAAAAATCATGGTTCGCCAGTTCCGGCCGGTCATCAAAAATTGTCACCGCAAAATCCAGTTGCAACGCCAGCGGGGCCACCGCCTGTGCGATGTGCCCTGAACCCGCGACCCATAATGCACACGGCGGCATGATGGTTTCGGTATAGAGCCAGCCGTTGGCATCCGCTGCGGCCAATGTCACGGAAAAATCTTTCTTCACCCCCCACGTTTTGGCCGCATCACGGGTGGCCAGGTCTTTCCAAAACGTTTCTCCCATCTGCTGCGCGTTGGGTATGATCACCCCGCAGACTTTGCCGCCGCAGATCAATCCGTCGTCCCAGCCGAAATCATGGTCCAGCACCAGTTCGAAGGTCTCCGGCTTGCCCGTCTTGAGCGCATTGAGCGCCAGCCGTTGCGCCTCGGCTTCCAAACAACCGCCACCCAACGTGCCTTTGATTTTCCGGTCGGGGAAAAACAGCGCCTTCGCGCCAAACTTCTGCGGGCTCGATCCCTTCACGCCGGTGATCACCCCAGCGCCACCGGCTGATGTGCGGCGGCGGCGGCGGCAAGCGATTGGAAAACTGATTCGGTCACCCGCACAGCCTATGACTACAAACTTCCAGCGTCAAACGAACCATCTGACCATACTGCCATCCGGCCCATGCCCAAATCTCCAGCGGATATGCACGAATTGATAAAACTTCCCGGTGGCGGCGGCGGACGCCTTCCCGTAATTTCTCCGCATGAAGCACAAATTTCTCGCCGCCCTGCTGTGTCTTTTTGCCGCGAAGCTGTCCGCCCAGACCAACCTCTACGTTGCCGCCGACGGCTCGGCGCCGTTCCACACCGTCCAATCCGCCATCATGTCCGTGCCCTCCGGCAGCCTGGAAAAACCCGTCGTCATCCACATCGCCCCGGGCACCTACAAGGAACTCATCTACATCCAGCGTGAAAAATGCTTCTTCAAGCTCGTCGGCACCAACCCCACGAACACCATCCTTTCGTTCAACCTCTACGCCGGCATCACCAACGCCGAGGGCAAACCCATCGGCACTTTCAAGACGCCCTCGACGACGATTGATGCGGATGATTTTTCAGCCGAAAACCTCACCTTCGAAAATTCCGCCGGCCCCGTCGGCCAGGCCCTTGCCATCCGCGTGGACGGCGACCGCGCCAGTTTCCGCAACTGCCGCTTCCTTGGCTGGCAGGACACCATCCTGCTCAACCGCGGGCGGCAGTATTTTGAAAGCTGTTACATCTGCGGCCATGTGGATTTCATTTTCGGTGCCGCCACGGCGTGGTTTGAAAAATGCGAGATCCATGCGTTGCGCGACGGTTACCTGACCGCCGCTTCGACGCCGGTCGATGTGCCGTTCGGCTACGTCTTCTCCCGCTGCCAGATCACCGCTGAGCCCGGCGTGAAAACCTGGCTTGGCCGCCCATGGCGGATTTACGCCAGCACCACCTATCTGAATTGCGACCTGTCCGAGGCGGTCCGCCCGGCAGGCTGGAATGATTGGGGCAAGCCCGAGGCGCACACCGCCACACGCTATGCCGAATTCAATTCCACCGGCGCCGGCGCCAATCCCACGAACCGTCCCGGATGGACCAAACAATTGTCCGCCGCCGAGGCCAAAAAAATCACGCTGGAAAAAGTGCTGGGTGGCGCCGATGGCTGGACACCGACGGCTCCTCCCGTGAACCCGAAGTTCGGCGCAACGCAGCGCAACATCGCCTACGGCGAGGCGGGCGGCGAGAAACTCCTCCTTGATGTCCACGTGCCCGCCAGCGAAGGAAAATTTCCTGTCGCGATCATCGTCCATGGCGGCGGCTGGATGACGGGCGACAAGGAAACGGACATCGTCCCGGTCTTCGCCCCCGTCGCGACCAATTTCACCTGGTTCACCATCAATTACCGCCTCGCACCGGAAAGCCGCTGGCCCGCGTGTTACGAAGATGTCCAAACCGCCATCCGCTGGGTCAAGCAACACGCGGGCGAATACAAGGGCGACACCAACCGCATCGCCCTGCTGGGCTATTCCGCGGGCGGCCAGCTGGCGACGCTGGCCGGAACCCGTTCCGGCTTGCATCATCCCTTCGGGCCGGTCCTGCGCTTCCTGCGACTGGCCAACAGGCCGGATGAAACCGTGCAAGCCATTGTGGGCTTCGCGCCGCCGACCGACTTGGTCGTGGACAACGAACGGCGCGGCGGCCTGAGCGTCTCCATGAAAAATCTGTTCGGTTTGGACACGACGAACATCACCCAGAACGTCCGCAAGGTTCTGAAACAAAATTCCCCGCTCACCTATGTCCAACCAGGCTTGCCCCCGTTCTTGATCGTGCAAGGCAGCACTGACAAGACCGTCCCCGTCAATCAATCGCTCGCCTTCCAGGAAAAACTCAAGGCGGCAGGCGTAAGCTGCGACATGATCATGATTCCGGAAGCCCAGCATCGCATCGCGGACTGGAAGAAGTTCGACCCGGACTGGCAAAGCAAGCTGATGGCCTGGCTGAACGGGAAGCTGGCGGCAAAATAGCCTACGGATAAACCAGCCGCAGAAATACGCCACCGTTGGTTGGGCTGACAACGATGTTCGTTGCCATGATATTGGCCGAATTCGGCACGGTCGCCCAATTGGTTCCCAGTCCTGTGCTCAAATCATTTGTCTGGATTTGGAGCCGCCACCCAAGATGATCTTGCGGCCATGAAAGCTGCAGTTGATTTCCCACGGCCTGCATCACAAGGTTCGTGGGCTGGCTGGACGGCAACGGAACCGCGCTCACCTGTGCCGAATTGGTGCTTTCTCCGCCCGCCACCGCCGTGACCACATAAAAATAACTCACCGCGTTGCTGACCGCCGTGTCCGCGTAGTTTGTCGCCGCCACGCTGTAAGTCGTCGGGTACGGCCCGTTGTTGACCGTGCCCCGCTTCAGATTGTAGCTCGTCGCACCACCCACGGAATTCCATTTGAGATTGATGAGCAGATTTGTCGCGATCGCCACCAAGTTCGTTGGCGCGGGCGGTGCCGGCAGTGTCACGTCCAGATTCACCTGCCCGGCCGTGCCGGTGTCGATGATATAGTTATAACCGGCAGGCACCGACCCAAGCTGCGGCCCGGATCCGCTCAAGGCACCGGTATATGTCAGCAACGTATAAACCCCGTTGGTGAAACCGGCGCCCGCGGAGATATTGTTGGTGCCTCCCAACGCCAGGTTCCCTTTCACGACCACCGTGGATGCGTTCGTGCCCAGGGTGAAGTTCAAGACCGTGTTGGTGAACAACATCAGGTTATTGCTCACCGTCAACGTGCTGGCCGCCAGAGTCAATGGCCCGTCGTCGATCACGTTGGTGTTCTTCAACGAGCCGGATGCATTGTAGAATGCAAGCGTATTGCCATAACCATTGGCGGTCAGCCCGTCAAAGGTGAACGGCGTGTTCGTCGGCGTGCTATTGGTGATCACCGCCTGTGCGTCAAACAGTGCAAAGGTGGTGGTGCTTGATGAAACCTTGAGATTGCAATCAATGAACTGCGCTCCGTTGACGTTGTAGAGGCAGAAATTTCTGTCCCCGGTCACATTGACCTTGTTGAAGATGATATTCGTCGCCGGCATTTCCGTGCGCGCCCAGATGATGCCCACGGGATAGCCGCTGACGGACGTCGCCGTGATGTTGCTGAAAGTGATGTTACGGTAGATCGGCGTAAGGTTGTTGGTTATGACGGGAACATTCTCCGTCGCGGCGGTCGTCGGTGTGATGCTGCTGGGCGTGCCAACCTCGTTGTAATAACTGTAGATCTGGATCGGAAAATGCACATTGGTGATGCCGATGTTCAGATAGGAAATGTTCTGGACCAGCCCGCCACGGTCGTTGTCCGACTTGATGCGGATGCCGTTGTCCGCCCCGTTGATCGTGCAGTTGACGACCGTGATGTTGGACACGCCGCCGCTGTCCGTGAAACTGCCGATGGAAATGCCATGCCCGTTGCCGTAGGTGTTGTTCGTGATGAGCACGTCATGGGTGCCGCCGCCGCAGGTGAAATCATCGTCACCCACGCTGATGTTGCAGTTTTGCACCAGGACGTTGGTGCCGCTCACGTCGCAGGCGTCGGTGTTGTGCGACGGCTGCGGACTGGCGCTGGACGAAGGCGCCAGGATCGTGACGCCCTGCACGGTCGCGTTGCCCTTGCTGCTGCTGATGGAAATGTGAAACATCGGCGAATTGGAAAGCGTCACGTTTTGGATCAGCTGGCGGTTGCATCCCTGAAGGCGGATCATGATCGGGCGCAAAAAGGCGGAATTGGTGTCCAGCGCGTGCCAATACGGCGTACCCTGCCCGTCAATCGCGCCCGACCCGCTGATTTCGACGTCGTTCACGTTCGTCGCGCCGATAAAATTCACGGCGGCCCCGTTGGGATTGCCCGAACCGGGATACTGGCCGAACGGCAGCATCCTCAGAATTGCGCCCGCATCCAGTTGCAAGTTGACGGCACTCTTCATCGCGAGCGGCCCGCACATAAAAATCCCCGGCGGTATTTCCACCGTGCCGCCCGCCGCGCCGTTGGTGATGCCACCCGCCGCCGCTTTGACGATTGCATTTGAAATGGCCAGCGTATTGTCCGTCACGCCGTCGCCCACGGCGTTCAATGGCGGCGAGTTGGTGATGACAATGACGTTGTTCGTGTTGATGTGCGGCAGTGTGGGTGCAGCGGCGGCCTTCAACCCGGCAAAGCCGATGACCGCGGCCAGAACAGCATTGGTGGCGGACAATTTCATCCGGTTACGTCACTGACAAGATAACTCACTTCGCCGGCTCCAGCGAACAGTCCACCAGCTTCACATCGGCATTTTCCACCACGTCAGGTTTTTTGACCTCTTTGAAATTTGAATTATAGATCCGGATATCGCTGATGTTCGCCGCCGGAAAGCCACGCACGTTCAGCACCCGCGGCGTCTGCGCGACCTTGATGTTGTCCATCACCACATTTTTGGCGGTGGGGTTGAACTCGCCCTTCGCGCCTTCCTCGTAGAGGAAATCGATCTGCAAAACCGAGTCCTTTACCAACCCCACGTTTACGTTCCGCATGAAGATGTTTTGCAGCACGCCGCCCCGCATGGCGTTGGACTTCAACCGCAGCGCGCAGATGAGGTTCGGACTGCTCATCTCGCAGTTCTCCACGAACACATTGCTGCAACTGCCGGAAATTTCGCTGCCGATGGCCGTGCCGGCATGACCGTCGCGCATCGTGCAATCGCGGATGACCAGGTTCACCGATGGCAGGCCAACGCGGCGGCCGTCATTGTTCCGGCCGGATTTGATCGCGATGCAATCATCACCCGTGTCAAAGGTGCATTTTTCGATCAGCACATCACGGCTGCTTTCCGGATCGCACCCGTCGTTGTTGGCGCCGTGCGAAGAAATGTCCACGCCCCGCACCGTCACGTTGGTGCACAGCAGCGGATGGATCTCCCACATCGGCGAGCGGCGGATTTTAACACCCTCGATCAAAACATTCTGGCAGCGTTGGAACTGGATGAAGTTGGGCCGCAGATAATCCCCTTCCCCAAACCGGCGCTGGTCGACCGGCACGCTTTTATTGTTCATGTCATCCAGCCGCTTGCGCGCGGCGGTTTGCGTTCCTTCGCCGCCGCCCTTCCGGCCCTTCCACCCGAGCCAGTTCGAATCATCTGCCTGACCGTCGAGCGTACCTTCACCCGTCACGGCCACATCCTTCTGCCCGACCGCGAAGATCAGCGGTGAATAATTGTAGCACTCGATGCCCTCAAAGCGGGTGAACACCGCCGGCAGGTACGCCTTCGGGTCGGTGTTGAACAGCAATGTGGAATTGGTCGCCGCCAGGTGCAGGTCCACGCCGCTCTGCAGATGGATCGCTCCCGTCAAAAAATCACCCGCCGGCACCACCACATGGCCGCCGCCCTTTTTCGCACAGTCGGCGATGGCCTTGGCGATCGCCTCCGTGCAATCGGTCTTGCCGTCCCCGACCGCGCCATATTTGGTGATGTCAAATTCCCGGCTTGGAAAATTCGGCGGCACGATGCGCGACAGGATTTCCGGCACCTGTTTCCATTCCGGGGCATCGGCGTGGACAACAACAGCCGCCAGCATTGCCAGCGACACGGTTAACAGTGTTTTTCTCATGGATTGTTTTTTTGGATGAAAATAGGATGGCAAATTTAGGGTCCAAGTTGAATCCGGTAATACCGGCGGGTAAAGCTGGCGGCGTTGGAATCGCTCCAGTTGAACGGCGGCACCGGCAGATGGTTGGTGAACAGGCTCTGCCAGGTCACCAGGTTGGTGGATGCCTGTATGATGTAATCCGGCCCGGCATCACCGTTGATGGTCAGCTGGAAAATCCCGTTGCTAAAATTGATTCCCGCCACTTGCGGCTTCGCAGGCGCACCCACGGCCACCGTGAGAAACGCGTTGGTGCTGGCGGCCGAACCGGCGGCATTGGTCACCGCGGCATAATAGCTGCCGGCATTGGTCGCCTGGATGTTGTTTAGCGTAAGCGTGGCGTTGGTCGCATTGGCCACCGGGGTATTGGTGTTGAAATACCATTGGTACGTCAGCGGGCCGGTGCCGCCGGCCACCACCGTGAAGGTCGCATTTTGACCGGGTGCGTTGGTTATGTTTTGCGGCTGGGCAGCGATGAACGGCGCCGTGGCCGGATAGGTCGTCACCAGCCAGTTTGTTTTGATCCAGGTCAGCACGCCCGCCCCGGCACCCGCCGTGGGACTGGTGACGATGGCTTGCAACTGCGCCGGATCATCCGGGGTGTACGTGTACGGCAACTGGTTGCCGGGCAGGTTCCATGAAAAGGCGATGACGGGCGCTTGCAATGGCCCCATTGGGTTTCCGGCATCGGTGCTGTTGCCGCGCACGACCGTTCCGTCGAACTGATAAATGCTGTCGAGCGATTTGATTTTTCCGGTGTAGGCAGGATTTGATGGGTCGGTCTGATTGTTGCGCAACGGCCAGAGGCAGTCGACGTACACCGACTTTTCAACCAACAATGCGCCGCTCTCGGTGGAGATGGCGCCGTTGATGGGCGGATCAAAACTATAGGTGTTATTCAAGGTGTTTTGATTGGCTGTGCTCATCGTGGCCGCAACCGCATCGCGCAGACGCTTGGCGGCCAGCACCAGGGTGTCGTCCACATAGATGTTGTAATCATGCACATTGCCGGCGCGCAAACGCGGCACACAACGGTCCCACACCCCCAACCACAGGTGATGGAAGGTCATCGTGATGGTCGCATTGTTCGGATCAAGATCATTCTGGCCCGCCAGGTGGGTCTTGTCGTGCGCCTGGATGATTGAAACGATGTTTTCAACGCTATAACCATGGGTGCGCAAAAAATTATAAAACGGGTAACTGGACGGACTTTGTTCCAGATAATTGATCTGCTGGCGGACAAAGCTGTTGGCATTGGTCGCGCCATCGTCGCCCACATATTTACACCATGAAATCGTGATGCCCGAACTGCCGGCCTTAGTGTCGAGGATGCCATCGTAAGTTTTGGTGAAAGTGCAGTGATCGATCCAGACGTTGCTCACCGAACCACCGTTGCCGATGTCGATGAAATCCCAGTCGTTTTTGTCATATTGCCCCTTGGTGGCCTCGTCCCATTCCCACATTTCATCAAACTTCAGGTTGCGGACGATGACATTGTGCGTGCTCTTGATGTTGAAGGTGCAATGCCGGATGGTCGCTCCGTTGGCCGAGAAGATCGTCAGCCCGCCATTTTTGTATTTGATGTCCATCTTGCTGACGCCGGTCGTGACCAGCCGCGGATGCAATTGCGGCGTGGCGGCGGCGGTGAACGGCGTGCTGGACAGGCCCTGCACTGCGGGACCGATTTCGTTCCAGCCAAGGTCAAGATTGGTCATGATCTCGATCACCTTGATTGCGCCGGTTTTGTTGTAGGCCAGCACCGCGTTGGCGAGGTCGAGCGCATTCGTGACCTTCGCGTAAGCCGGGTCGGTGTCGGCCAGCACACCACCGCCGGTGGTGCCTTGTGCGAAACCGGTCAGGTTATACTCGGAATTGGCCACCGGCACAGTAGTGGTCACCGTAAGAATGGCGACGCTGCTGGTCACGCTGTTGACACTGTTCGACGCCGTGACCGTATAATTGCCGCCACTGTCGCTGATCTGCACATTCGTAAGAGTTAACGAAGAGGACGTTGCGCCCGCGATGGGAACCCCGTTTTTGTTCCACTGATAATTGATGGGGGCGGTGCCATTGGCCGTGGCGCTGAAGTTGGCGGTGCCACCCACCAATACGATTTGCGAAGCCGGTTGCGAACTGAAAGATGGTCCCACCGGGGTCGTGTTGATGGTCAGGAACGCATTCGAACTGGTGATGCCGCCGGCAAGATTGCTGATGGTGACCGAGTAGCTGCCCGCATTGCCCGGTTGTACATTCGCGATGGTCAGGGTGGAATCCGTCGCATTCGTCAGCACCGTGTTTGTGTTGTAATACCACTGGTAGGTCAACGGCTCGGAACCGCCCGCGACCACGCTGAAAACGGCGCTGCCGCCCGGGGAAATATACTGGTTTTGCGGCTGGGTGATGATTGAAGGCGGGTTTGGGATGTTGACCGTCAAGGTTGCCACCGCGCTCGTCGCCGAGCCAAACGAATTGGTCACGATGACGAAATAATTGTCCGCATTCGATGTTTGGACATTGGTGAACGTGACCGAGGAATTGGTGGCTCCGGCCAGTAACGCCGGCGTGTTGGTGTTGTGATACCATTGATAGCCCAATGGAGCCGTGCCGGAGGTGAGCACATAGAACGTGGCGCTTTGCCCCACCAGGACCGTCTGGCTCTGCGGATCGGTATCGATGGATGGGGCCGCGTTTGCGGTGAGGGCTTCCACTTTGAAAAGGCTCGTATCAAAAGAAGTTGCCGAATCGTTGGCACTCGATGGCCGGAGGGCGAAGGTGTCGAATGTAAAGCTGTTGGGCGCGCTGTCACTGTAGGAAACCGACGCACTGCCGGTGTTGTTGAGGCTGCCTCCCGTCATGGTGGCCACGATGTCCAATCCGCTGGAGGCATTGCGTGTCAATGTCATCACAAACGTGTATTGGGTGCCGCTGACATATCCGGTGTGTCCGCTGGTCGCTCCATTTGCCAGCGGGGTCCAGGTGCTGGTGCCGCTGGAAGACAACAGCGCAGCACTCGTTCCCGGGGCGGTTCTCTCAATCAATTGAAATGGCGTGCTGCTTGCCAGTGTCGTGGCCATGTTCATGAACATGCCGTAACCCGCATAGGTGCCGTTGCCCGGACTGGTATCGGAAGTGATGCGTGCCGCCGACGGACTGTCCACCACCGCCAGCCGCAAGCCGGTCGGACTGCTGCTGCTGCCGTTGACTCCGGTGGGCGTGAAAACCCAGGTGATTTTCAGGGCATCTCCCGTATTCGCCAAGGTGACCGGGGTTGACTCCGGCGTAAAATAGGTTGTCCACGAAGCTGAACCGGTGCCGTTCGCCGGCAAGGTTGTCACCAGGTGCCCCGGCGATGCCGTCATTGTATTACCAGTGTTAAACCACGCCGACTCCAGATCCCCATCCCCATCCGTGTCCGTGCCATACTCGGAATAAACCGGTGCTGCCGGGTCGGTGCGGGTGCTGTCCTGCCAGGTATCATTGACCAGCACCGTTGCCCAGCTTGTCACGGTCGTGATTACTAGCAAAATAAGGATCCACAGGCCGGGGCACGGTTGAAAATTATTCCGGGGCTTCTTCGCACGGTTAAACCCTGTTACGGCAGTATCTGGAACAAGCATGGTGATGATGTGTTTGTGAAAGAGGATGTGGCTGTATGGATGCTAATATCTCAGATAACGAAAATTTGTCATCGTGGGTGAGTTGCAATTCACATTGAATATTATGCACCCGGTCAAAATCACCGGCGGCCCATGGTTTCAGGGTTGATGCTCCAGGCCAGATACTTCCGCATTGTCGAGTTTGAAAGGCTCCCCTTGAGCGACCGTCACCATGACTTTTTTTAACTGCACGCCTTTCGCATTGGAAATGGAAAAGCTTTTGGTCGCGGTGATCATTATATTCTCCAGCACCACATTGGAGATGCAGCTTTCCGGCAGGCCCGCGATCAATCCCGCCGCCTTGGGGCATGTGGCCGTGAGGTTGCTGATATGGATGTTGCGAAAGATGGGAATATTGCCCGCCGGCGGAGTGGCGTTGGTTTGTGCGCCGGACGGCTGTTTGGCGTCGCCTGCGGAACTCCCCTGATAAGTGCACGTGAAGGTGATGGCCTGATTCACATTGTTCATGGTGATGCCGTCGCAGATGAGGTTTTCCACGATGCCGCCGCGCCGCGTGTCCGACTTGATACGGATGCCGTTCTCCGTGTTCGCAAACGTGCAGTTCTTCACCGTCACATTGCGCACGCCGCCCACCGTTTCGCTGCCTATGCTCATGCCGTGACCGTGCAGAAACGTGCAATCCGTCACCGTGATGTCCTCGCTCTGGAAATCATGGCCGGGCATTTTCTTGCCCGCCTTGATGGCGATATTGTCATCGCCCACGTCTATCTTGCAATGCGTGATGAGCATCCGCCGCCCGCTGGGGTCGATTGCGTCCGTGTTCGCCGCGCGCTCCGGTGCCAGGATGGTCACATTGGTGATGACCACATCCTCGCAATCTGCCGGCACGAAATGAAACTTCGGCGAGTTTTGCAGCGTGATGTTCTCCATCCGCAGATTTTTGCTGCGCTCAATGACGATCAGGTTCGGCCGCGGCAGCGTATAACCTGACTTGATCTGCCGCGCCTTTTCCGCCTCCGGCCACCAGACTTGGCCGCCGCCATCAATGGTTCCGCTGCCAGTAAAGGTGATGTCTGTAAGATCGTTGCCACCAATGAGCGGGACAAAACCGCCCTTCGCCTTCAACCAGTCGCCGGGCGTCTTCATGAAATCCATCTGGTTCGTGCTCGCCTGTAACGTCGCCCCCGCGTCCAGTTGGACGGTGGTTTTGCTGTGCAAAGTCAGGGGCTGGCTCAGATACGTCCCCGCCGGAAACTCCACGGTGCCGCCGGATTCCTTGCAAACATCCAGCGCCTTTTGTATGGCCGCCGTGTCAAACGTCTTGCCGTCACCCGTCGCGCCGAGGTCGCGGACATTGAACGTGGCGGCGCAAACGGGCAAGCCAAGGCACAAAAAAATGGCGGTGATTTTCATTGGAATGGTCATAGGATGGGCCAAAGCCCATCATTGCGATACCGCCTATTTCGGCAAACCTCCTTGAAAAAATTGCACCCGGCTTATTTGGACCCGCCACCGGACATTTCCGCAGGATTAACGCGCAGCAATACCCATTCATCAAGCGTCTGCGCGCCAAGGCTGCGATAAAATTCCAGCGCCCGCTCGTTCCAATCCAGCGCGATCCATTCAAACCGTCCGCAACCGCGCTCGGCCGCGAGACGGGCCACCGCCTCGATCAGCCGCCGCCCCAGCCCGCGCTTGCGGAATTGCGGCAGCACATAAAGGTCATCCAGCCAGAGTCCCGCACGGCCGGTGAAACTGGAGAACGTGGAAAAATAGATCGCATACCCTGCCGGCTCACCATCCACGCGCGCCAGCAACGCCCCCGCCGCCGGTTGTGGTCCGAAGAAGGCCGCATGCAGCGACTCCGCCGTGGCCGTGAACTCATGTTCCAGTTTTTCAAACTTGGCCAGCTCACGGATCAATTCCAGCAACACCGGAATCTCGGCGGGTGTGACGGGTGCCAGGGTGATGTCCATGTCCCACAATAAAGAACCGCCGCCCTACCCCGCAAGTGGAGACGTATCGCACCGTCACGGATACGGCCAGTACGCCCGGTAAAAGCGATACCGGAAACCCGCCGTATTGGTGTCCGAAAAGAACATAAATCCGTTGGTGTCCGTGAAGCCTGAGCCGATGTTCGTCCACCCGGTCAGGTTCGTGGAACCTTGAACCCCAAAGGCGATGTTTGTGCTCGAAACCAGTTTGAATTTGAAATAGCCGTTCGTGATGCCCAGCGAAGACAGCACCGGCGTGGTCGGTGGCAATACCACGATGTTGTAATCCCCAAAGATGGGATAATGGTCGCTGCCTACAAAGGTGCTGCCGCTGCCGGTGCCCGCTTCCAAAAGATCGGTATAGACAGTCGCAGCGCTCGGGGTCGTGCTGGCCAAGTCATCCAAGGAATGATTGCTCGCGCTCGTTGAAGAGCTGTTGCGGGTTGTTGACCCGTTATTGCCGAAGGTTTCAAAAGCATACGGATATTGTGACGAGGGAAAGTTTGCCGAATCGTACGGGTCGGCGGTATCCGGCGCCAACTGCACTCCGCCCTGGCCGTTGTATGCGGCAAACATCAGCGCGTTGGGCAGTTGCATGTCGATGCGCGAACCAAGCGACGATGTGGAATCGGCGTAGAGATAGGTGGCGTTGTCCACGGCGGCATTGGTCCAGGTGACGGTGGTCGGCGGCTTGGTTTTTGACATCGGATCATAACCCTGCGTCTGGTTGGTGTTGGCCCAAACAGGACTGGTATCATTCCAGTTGATGCCATCCAGGGTCGTCTGGCCCGTCAAACATTTATAAGCGTTCTCGTAACTCCCGTTGAACAGGTTCCAGTCGCCGCCATAAAGTATGTGCACGCCGGCCGGCAGGTTGTATTTCGCATCACTGCGGACCGCCTGGGCTTCCGCGTAGCGGGCGTCACCATCCGTATCATCGCTTGTGCTCCGGGCATGGCTGACGTAAAAATAAAAATCGGCGCTTGGCCCGGAACCAACCGGCCGGATCTGATACACCATCGGCGCACGCGTGACACCGTTGCTCCCGCCACCGAAGGAATGCGCCGCCGTGTAAGTCAGGTTGGCCTGCAACAAAACCGTCTGGCCCGTCTTCATCGCCCGCGCTGATACCACCTGCACGGAGTTCGTCCGGTAAATGATCCCGTCCGGCCCGCCACCGGTGTTCGGATCGGTGGTCGTGTCGTACGTATAAGTCCCGGCACCATAAATGATGTTGAGCTGCACCACAAAATTCGAAAGCGTCGTTGAATTCAGCTCTTCACAGCTCATCAGGTCCACCGGCTGTGCATTGGTTCCCAAATGGTGCAGTCCGATCGCCTGCACCACCGTCGGCAGGCTGTGCGCCGAGTTGGTGATGTTGCCGTCGCTGCTCCGGTCTTCGCAATCGATGTTATAGGAGACGATGCGCAGCGTCTTGCCCCACGCGCCGCCGGCGCACAGCGCCAGCCCCAAAACCAACATCAGGATGGCCCGGCTACGATACAATCTGACACTGCTCTGATAGATACGAATCATGGTATTTCATTGATGCATGGTTCGCGGAACCGCTTGCTCCTCCGGACCATTTTATCGCCTTGTTTACTTGCCCCAATTTAACAGGAGCCTGCGGCTTGCGCCAAAAAATAATTGGGAAAAATGAAGGTCTCTGATGAAAGCGGCTCAGCCCGCACCCTTCACCAGACATAAGGAACGGGCCGGTGGCGCGTACGCTGGCGATACCCGCCGTGGCCCGGCAGGTCCGGACGGAGAAGCTTCTCCTCGTTCGGCCGACAGCTCACTTCACCCCGGGAAACGCCATGTAATTCCGCGCGTTCTCGTAGCAGATGTTCTTAATCATCAGGCCCACGAGCTTCTCGTCGTTCGGAATCGCCCCGGCTTCGATGTCGTTGCCGATCATGTTACAGAGCGTCCGGCGGAAATATTCGTGGCGGCAATAGCTCATGAATGAGCGCGAGTCCGTGATCATGCCGATGAACCGCGAAAGCAGCCCGAGATTGGACAGCGCGTTGATCTGCCATTCCATCGCCTCCTTCTGGTCGAGGAACCACCAACCGGAGCCGTACTGGATTTTGCCCGGGATGGTGCCATCCTGAAAATTGCCGATCATCGTGGCAAACGCGTAATTGTCCGCCGGGTTCAGGTTGTAGAGGATCGTCTTGGGCAGCGAATTTTCCGAGTCCAGCCGGTCGAGATACGCCGCCAGCGTCTGCGCCTGTGGAAAATCGCCGATGGAATCAAATCCCGTGTCCGGCCCAAGTTGCTTGAGCAGCCGGGTGTTGTTGCTGCGCAACGCGCCCAGGTGCAGCTGCTTCGTCCAGCCGCGCTTCGCGTCCAGATGCCCGAACAGCAGCATCATGTTCGACGCGAACTGCGAATGCTCCAGCGGCGTGACCGCCTCGCCCCTGCGCGCCTTGTCAAAGATTCCCGCCGCGACTTTCTCGGAACAAAAATCCGCAAAACAATGGTTCATCCCGTGATCGGACAACCGGCAGCCCTGCGAATGAAAGAACTCATGCCGCCGCGTCAACGCCGTCGTGAACGCGCCAAAACTGTTGATGTCGATGTTCGCCGCCGCCGACAGCTGCTCGATCCACTTGTTGAAGCCCGCCGGCGCGTTCACCGCCAGCGCCCTGTCCGGACGGAAGGCCGGCAGCATCTTGGTCGGATGATTCTGGGCGGCAAAAGTGCGGTGATGCTCCAGGTTGTCCACCGGGTCATCCGTGGTGCAGACCACCTTCACCTTGAATTTCTTCAAGATGCCCTGCGTGGTCATCCCCGGCGTGGCCAGCTTGGCATTCGCCTGCTTCCAGATCTTTTCCGCCGAGTTCTCGTCCAGCAGCTCGCTGATACCGAAATAACGCTTCAGTTCGAGGTGCGTCCAGTGATACAGCGGATTCCGCAGCGTCTGCGGCACCGTCTTGGCCCACGCCATGAACTTGTCATGCGGCGACGCCCCGCCCGTGCAATATTTCTCCGCCACGCCGTTGCTGCGCATCGCGCGCCACTTGTAATGGTCGCCCTCCAGCCAGATCTCGAACAGGTTGTTGAACTGCCGGTTGTCCGCGATGTCCTTCGGCGGAATGTGGCAGTGATAATCGAAGATCGGTTCTTCCTCGGCGTATTTGTGGTAGAGCTTGCTGGCGATTTTGTTGCCCAGCAAAAAGTCGTCATGGATAAAGGCCATAATTTTCCCCAAGTCGCCGGTCAGGCCGGAACAGCTTCGAGGTGGGGAGAATTTTTAACCGTTTCCCGCCCGCCAAGCAACAACGGTTTCATGTGCCGTTCAAATAAATTTTCCGTAACATTCTTGGCCACAATGGCTTCGTGCTTCTTGAGGGCGTTCAGATAGCGGTCGCCCTTCTTGGCCGCCACCTTGAAACTCACATGCAACAACTGGCGGAAACTCGGGTTGTAGCCCGGGTTCTTCTGGTCATGCCGCAACGCATCGGTGAACTGCTTGGAGTTCCAGCCATTTACGACGGCCGCGCTCGGCAGCCTCGCCTTGTCGATGTCGATCACCGAGGCGTAAGGCGCGCAAAACTCATCCACATGGTCCATCGCGTAAGCGTAGATTTCCTTGGCGATTTCCAACCCGTCGCCGCCCGCTTCCGCCAGACCGATAAGTTCTTCCAGCCAGGTCGTGCCGGCCGTCTTGATGTGCACACCCGCGTCGAACTTCTTGAGCGCCCGGCGCATCGGCTCGTAGATGGAAAACTTGTCGCTGCCGGAATGCACGCTCAACTTGAGCGACGGCGGCAGGCCATACTTCTTGATGGCAAACGCTATGACCGCCAAATCCTCGTTGAATTCCTTCTCGAACTGCTTCACGTCGCCCACATAATCCACGCCCTTGTTGAAGCGGCCGGTGAATTTCGGCGCGATGGTCTGGATGGGAATCTTCTGGTCGGCGATCGCGGCGAGAATGATGAGCAGTTCCGGCGGCGTCTGCGGGCTGTCCGTCTCGTCCATCGAGACTTCCGTGATGAAATTCTCCGCGCCCTTGGCCTTGACGATATGCTGGTAGATCTTCCCCGCATCCTGCGTCGCGAGCAAAAACTTGTTGGCCACGCGCTCCACCTCGGCCCGGGTGATCGTGAACGGATGATCGATCTGCGGGATGGAAACCGTGCCGATAAGCTCCGGATGACGGTCAACAAACGCCTTCACATCCGCCGCGCTGGCGGGCTTGCCAATGCTATCCGCCACGTCGATCGTAAAGAAATCCGACGGCGCAATGAACCGGTCCACCGTTTCCAGGCGGATATGGTCGGCATCCACATGATAAGACTGCTTCCAACCCAGCGCCTTCACCGCCGCATCCGCCTCGGCCCGCAGGCTCAACGGCTCGGTGCCGATAAAGCAGTGCTCGCGATTGGACTTGTTCCAAACCGGGACAAAGTGGGCGCCCATTTCGGTGGCCAGCATGCAGGCGCGCAACTGCGCCTTGCCTTGATGACCAAAGCGGTCACCCATGCCGAACGATAATTTGCCCAGCGGTAGATACTTATTCATAAT
>DATHQS010000092.1:0-8413 GCA_035482455.1 Candidatus Acidiferrales bacterium
TCGTCGTCGCCCACGGTGACGAGTTCTTCCACCAGCTGGGCCTGCACCCAGTCCGTGTGGGAATCCAGGTCGTCCTGGGCGGTGGGATTTTTGGGATCGCCGACGCGGACAAAAAAATCGGCCTCGTCGAAGGGTCCGTAGGAGTTGGAGTGGGTGAGCCGGACGGTCGTGGGCGCGCCCGGCTTGGGCGGGTCGGGCAGGGTGATGGCATTTAGATCGGATTCGCCATCGAGCTGCCAGTTGTTGGGGGATGTGCGGATCGCTTTGCGTTCAGTGGTGCTCATATAGGTTGGTTGGTGAATTGTCAGGCGGCGGCAATAAATTCATCATTTGAATCCCCAAATTCGATTGCGCATCTCACACGTCCACACAGCGAGAACGATGGCTGCAATGTGGCAAATGACGATGTAGATTGCAATCCGTTGAAATCTTCCTGCTTTGCTGGCCCGGGACAAAATCCATCCGACAAGAGGATAATAAAGCAAGGCAACAGCCAGGTCTGGATAGCCGGCAGCACCCAGTGAATCGTACGCATGCTGCGACTGTCGCAGAAACATGACAACAAGCGCCTGTGGGCAAACCAGCCACGTAAAAGGCTGACCAAAAAAGAGTCCAAAAAGGGAAACTGGAGCCATCAATAAGCCGCCGATGCGCATTAGCATAGTCTTCATGTGCATTGCTTCGGCGCGACGAGCCGGCGGATTGTCAGGTATCGTGCTCACATTTTCTTGGCCGACCATTGGTTGAGCAGTTCCATGACGTGTTCGGGGGTGATGTGGTAGTTGCCGGGCGGGGCGGACGGGTCGGGCTGGACGATGTCCCAGGCGATGCTGCAGGCGAGTTCCTTGCCGTCGGCATCCAACATGGCGAGGACGAGGGTGTGGTCGGTGCTTTGCGCATATTTTTTGTAAAATTCCCGCTGGCCGTCGTTGGTGGTGTCCACAAGGACGTAGATGAAGTCACTTTTAATCTTGGCCTGGATCTCCGCGTTCGTGGTCATCAGCGTGTGCATGATATGGCACCAGCCGCAGCCTTGGGCGCTGGACTGGACGAGGACGCGTTTGCCGTCCGCCTTGGCCAGCTTCAACGCGGCGGCGATGCGCGCGGCGCCATCGTATTGCGCCGGGGGATGGCGCACGTCCATGGCGGCCAGATCGGCCAGAACGTTGGTGCTGGCGTGGGCGGGCCAGCTGGCGGCGCCAAGTATTACGCAGAGGATGGCTGAGAAGAGGAGGGGTTTGGGTTTCATGGGGGCTCAATGGATATAAACAAACCTTTTATCGTGGGGCTTCAATGTTGCTGGTTTGGTTGGTGGTCGATGTTGAATTCGGCATGGCATTCGGCGGAAGGGGGCGCAAATCCGTCGGACAGCGTATGCCCATGCACCCGGTCAGGGTGACCGGCAAGAGAGCCAATAATGCCGACCAGCAAGCCAAGCGGAGGAAAGGAAACCAGCGCCGAAGTTTGAACATTAACGAAAGGTCCGCAACCGTACCGTTTGCGCGCTGGGCATAAAAGACGCATTCGTGCCGGTTGGCAGGATCGGCAAATTTTTCGCGTTCTGCGCGGGTCATCGCGGAAACATTGTGGACGTGCTTCTGGCAGTGCTCGCAAAAGCGCCGCTTGTCATCGCCGCGCATCGTGTCCCAGTCAGCCGAGCAACGTTGTTTGATGGTCCAAGGCGAGGCAGGTGAATTCATAAGCTGATAGTTGTTTGCAGCCCGTTTATTACCATGGGAAAGCAGTAATCCGCGTGGACGGGGTTGTCTAGGAAGAAATGAGGTGGAGGCGAGCAGGTGCCAGAGCGGGGAGAAAAGTTTGTGTGACGACCGTCCTCACCTGTTTCCTCTCCTCCAAGGAGAGGAGCACATGGAGCGGCGTTCGGGTGGTTTGTTAGCCGTTCAAACAATCCCGTCGCTGGTATTTCCAAAAACGCGGGGAACGTTTCCCCCTCTCCTTGGAGGAGAGGGCCGGGGTGAGGTCGGTCGTTCTAACTTTGCAAATGCGCTTTCAGGCGGGATGGCGGAGGCCGCGGCGGTATTCGGCGAGGTAATGGTCCAAGTGATGGGCGGTGCCGGTGAGGTAGAGTTGGCCGTCGGTGCGGTCGACGATCACGGGGGCGTTGCCGATCAGGCCGTATTTGTGGTCGCCGGTCTCCATGAATTGTTTGGTGTTCCAGAAGAACATCCAGCCGAATTCGTATTCGCGTTCTTCGACGATGACGAGCTCGTGTTTCGGGCGGTTCTTATATTGCGGCAGGGCGGAGCCGAAGGCGTCCATGCGGGTGCCGGACCGGTGGAGATAATCCAGCATGCGTTGGCGGGCGGTGGGGAGGTCGGTCATGGTAATCGTTCCAAAACGGCCGGAGAAACGCAGAGACGCAAAGTCCGCAGAGACCCGCAGAGAGAAAATAATAATTGATATGACACAGTCCCCTCCGCGATTTTCTGCGCCCTTTGCGTCTCTGCGTTTATTGGTGATTTGTTCAACGGCATGGTCAGGTAATTCTTATTTGCCAAATATCAAAAGTTTCAGGGCGAGGAGGACGCAGCCGAGGAGGAAGGCCAGGAGCAGGCGTTTGCCGAGCGACATGGGTGGTGCGGCGGGCTTGGCGGCGGTGGCGGACGATGACGCCGGCGTCGGTTCGAGGGGATAGAGTTCGCCGTCGTCGCCGACGGCGTGGGCGTTCAGGGCGCGGGCCATTTGGACGAGTTTTGATATCTGGGCGTCATCCGGGCTGGAACACTCGATCTCGTTGCGATTCCACCAGCAGAAGGATTTGCCGCGCCAGGTGATCATATAGTAGCGCGTGATGGCGCCGGTTTCATCTTTCATGTCCAAGTGGTCGGTGGTGGACCAGCCGAGTTCGGGGTCGGCGGCGATGAGGACGTCGACATCCGGCTTGGTGATGGGCGCGGTGGCGGCCTGGGTCCAGTCTTCGGTGCGGGTGATGTGGAGGGCGTAGGACATGGGGCTATGGAAATCAGGGAAAGATTGAATAATAAAGTAACGAAGTCACAAGGATTTTTCTGAAGACAGGAAGTTAGGACGGAAGGAGACTTGGCAGTCGCCACCAAGCCCTACCAGTTAAGGACGTAGCCGGCTGCCAGCCGGTGATACAGCAGTTTAACAAACTGCGCCACTTGGCGCGTTGGTTGCAAGAGACGTGCTGCGAGTTGGGACAACTCGCGCTCCGGGGCGAGGCCGGATTTCTGGCCGCAATGTGTGCGCGGTGTGACTGCAAGGTAAACAGCCGCCTCCAGGTTGTTTATTTCATTGTGTTTTGACGGGGGGAGGACTACAAAGGATTAGCATTTGCAAAATGCCGCGTAAGGGGCCCTAACACTACAATTTCATGAAAACCCACATCATGACCCGTTTTGTCGTGTCTGCGTTGATTACCGCGTCCTGCCTGTTACCGGCGGGGCGGGTGGCGGCGCAGGCTTTCACCAACCTGCACAATCTCCTGTTCGTTGAGGTCATCAACGGTCACACCAACTACGACGGACAATTCCCGCTGGGCGGATTGATCTTATCGGGCAATCTTCTGTATGGGACGACCGAGGTTGGCGGCACGAATGGTCAAGGCACGGTTTTTGCCGTCCACACGGATGGCACGGCTTTAACGAACTTGCATGATTTTTCTTCCAGTCCGAGTGACGGTTCGGGGCCGTTGGCCGGACTGATGCAGGCGGGCAACACCTTGTATGGGGAGGCGGACGGTGGCGGCGCCGCGGGCAACGGCGCGGTATTTGCCGTCAACACCGATGGCACGGGTTATACGAACCTGCACAGCTTCACCGCCAGGACCGGTTTCATCGCCGGTTATGGAACCAACAGCGACGGGGCCAGTCCGTGGGACGGCATGATCTTATCGGGCGGCAAGCTTTATGGGACGACGCAGATCGCCGGCACGAACGGCATCGGCACCATCTTTGCCATGAACACCAATGGCACGGGGTTCACGACCCTTTATACTTTCACGACTCCTTCCGGAGCCGGAGGCATCGGTTTTGGCGTCAACCCGGACGGGGTTTTTTCGAGGGGCAAGCTGCTTATTTCCGGCAACACGCTGTATGGGACGACAGTGGGCGGCGGCACGAATGGCTATGGCACGATCTTCGCCGTAAACACGGATGGCACGGGGTTCACGACCTTGCATACGTTCACGCCG
Organism: Candidatus Acidiferrales bacterium; assembly: GCA_035482455.1. Lineage (GTDB taxonomy): Bacteria > Verrucomicrobiota > Verrucomicrobiia > Limisphaerales > UBA11358 > UBA11358. Next base: position 4,175 of record DATHQS010000092.1, read on the forward strand.
CTGAACAAGTCCGTAACTCCCAATACCAACAGCGACGGAATCGGTCCGCAGGGCGGATTGATCATATCGGGCGGCACGTTGTATGGGATGACCACCGGGGGCGGCGCCGGCGGGGGCGGGACCGTGTTCGCCGTCCACACCGATGGCACGGGTTTTACGAACGTGTATGCTTTTCCCCATGATGCCGGTTTGAATTACACCAATGGCACCGGACCGCATTCCGAGCTGATCTTGGCGGGCAACATCCTGTACGGGACGACCGCCGGTGGCGGCACCACGGGGAATGGAACGGTGTTTGCCGTGAACACCGATGGCACGGGTTTTACGAAGCTGCATAATTTCACGGCGCATAACCAGTATGACGGGATCAACAACGACGGATCGGATCCGGAGGGCGGATTGATTTTGATAGGCAACACCCTGTATGGGACGACCAGAGCTGGCGGCACGATCGGCAATGGAATGGTGTTTGCGCTGAACCTGACTTCACCGCCGCCGGCCATCCAGTTCACCGCCAGCCTGACCAACGGCCTCGTGCCCATGAGCGTCCAATTCAATGGTCCCAGCTATGACAACGCCGGCAATCCGCTCACCCATTGGAACTGGAATTTTGGCGACGGCGGGACCAGCGCCAATCAAAACCCGACGCACCTTTATTCCGGCCCGGGCAACTATTCGCCCGTGCTGGTGGCGACGAACAACCTCGGCGTCATGGTTGCCGCCACCGGGCCGGTCATCCATGTTTTGCCGCCGAGCTCCACCGTGGAATACACCGCCAGCCCGACCAGCGGCACGGCACCGCTGACGGTGCAGTTCAATGCACCCGCCACGGATGACGGCGGCTATCCCATCACCAGCTGGCAATGGGATTTTGGCGATGGAGCCAACAGCACGGCGCAAAATCCGACCCATACTTACAGCATCGCCGGCAGCTACTCGCCCTCGCTCACGGCGGGCAACGCCTATGGTGGCACGGATTCCGGCTCCGGCCCGTCCATCACCGTGACGCCGGAGCCGGGCACCGGGCATACGAATGTGGCCTACTACACTTTCGAGGAGAATTCAGTTTTTGCGCATGATTATTCAGGGCACGGCAATAACATCAACGGGTACTCGTACTTTGGCGGCGATACCAATGCGCCCTACATCACCAATGATGCGGCGGGCGGTTTCCTGGCGGTGGGTTACACCGGCGCGGGCTGGCAGAATCCGCCCACCAACCTGATCGCCACGCTGACGGGAAGTTTTTCCGTCTCGCTTTGGGTGAAGACGTTGCAAAACCTTGGCACCGGTTCCGGCACGGCGGATACCGGGGCGGGCCTGCTGTGCGGCAATTCCGACCAGGTCATCCCGATGGCGCTGACGGGCGGCAAACTGGCGTTTCTCACCGGCGGCGGCATCCCCGCCACGTTGCACTCGGTGACGTCGATCAACACCGGAAGCTACGTCCATGTGGCGGTCACCCGCGACCAGACCACCGGGCAGAAGAAAATTTACGTCAATGGCGCCCTGGACAGCTCGGACTTTGGTTCTCCCGGATCCTTAAGCACGGGCTCGGGCTCCAGCGTCTTCATCGGTGAAAACACTTCGTTGGCCGGCGGATTGATCGGGGAGATGGATGAGGTGCAGATCTATTCCGGCGTGCTTTCCGCCAATGAAGTGAATTATCTGTACCAACATCCGGCCACGAACGTGGCGGATGTCGTGGGGACGATCACGAGCAACGGCACCAACCTGGTGATCAACGGCGGCTTTGAAACGGGGGACCTGACCGGCTGGACGCTGTTTCAAGATGACGGCGGCATCGCCGCGGATAACGGTTCCAATCTGGGAGGCGCGCCTAATTCGGGAAACTATGACGCGTCCTTCGGAACGGTCGGGTCACTCGGATATCTGTCGCAGACTTTGGCCACGACCCCGGGGCAAACGTATCTGCTGAGCTTCGCGCTGGACAGCCCCGATGGCGACACGCCCAACGAGTTTGTGGTGTCGTGGAACGGAACCAACCTGCTGGATGAAACCGATCTGCCCGCCTTCGGGTGGACCAACCTGCAATTTGCGGTCACGGCGACGGGGACCAGCACGGTGCTGCAGTTCGGAGTCCAGGATGACCCGAGCAATCTCGGGCTGGATGATGTCAGCGTGGTCGCGACGACGACGGGGTTGCCCGTGCCGGTGGCGGTGAGCTTCAACCTGCAAATCCAGCGGTATGAGGATCTGGCGGATGGATTCACCGATTATTTCGCCACGCCGCAGATCACGTCCATTGCGCCGGCACCCGTGACCACCAACAGCGTGATGTCGCCAGACGGATTTATGTTCGGCGAAGTTTGGGCGGGAGATACGAGCCAGGACAATGGTGGCGGGGAAGGGTTCAGCTCGCTCGATGACCTGATCTACGCCTGCACCAACGCCCCGTGGACGCTCACGATCAATGCGGGCGATCCCAGTGAACACGTTTTCCATTTCACCATTTCCGCCAGCGGGCTGATGGCGGACAAGCTGGCGCCGGTGAACATCCTGGTGCCGGCGGCCAACGCGGTGAACGTGCCCACCAATTCGCCGCTCCAGTGGACCGGGCCGGCCAGTTATTCCTCGATCTTCGTGGAGGCGTATCAACAATATCCGGCGTTCGCGTTTGACGGTTATACCTCCCTGCCGGGCGAGGCGACGAACTGGCCGGCGCCCCCGGCGTTGCTGGTGGGGACGAACTATTTCTATATCTCCTATTCCTCCAACAACTTCCCGGATGTCACCTTCACGACGCCGGCGGACAATTTGATGACCCCAATCCTGAACTGGAGCACCGAGGTGGACCTGTCCTCCGTCGAGTTCATCTCGTTTGTCGTGGGCGGCTCCGGGCCGGCGCCAGCCTTGCTCGTCCCGTCGCAGCCATCATACGGCGGTGCTTTGCAGTTCTCGTTCCAGACCCAGAACGGCCATCCCGAGACCATCCAGACGAGCACCAACCTGACCGGCGGGTGGCTGGATGTGAGCAATTTCACGGGGGACGGTTCCGTGCGGCAATTCAGTTTCCCGACCACGAACGCGGCGGACAAATTTTACCGGGTGAAGACGGAGTAAGGGGAAATAAACAGGGTCCAGGTTCTGGGGTCTGGGATCTGGGTGGGGGAAAACGATGGGGAAGCGGCCGCAACCTCGTTGAGGTTGTAGTTTGTTTTGATTTGTAACCCAAGGTAGCCCCGACTGCGTCGGTACAACCTTGGGCTGGAGGGCGGAATCCCGTTGGAATTCTCAGATAGTGGCCGGGTGCAGAGGAATAAAAAAGTTATTCACAGTATTCACTTGGACAGGCTATGTCCAACCTAGGGTGCGAAAATGGACGTCCAATGAAAACGGAAAAAAAGGAAAAGAAGTTCTGCCCGGTCACCTTGGAACCGGAACTGGAGGAGATCGCCGCGCTGTGGGGGGTGAACAAGCGGTTCGAGATGGCGAAGAAATTCCGGCGGTGGGGAAGGCAGTTGCGGATCAGCGGGTTCATCATGCTCCACGCTTCGCACCCCGGCGCGAAGCGGCCCGCACTGCAATCTGTTGGGCCTCGGAAAGCGGCCCAGAACTAGCCAACACCCGCGACTCGATCTCATCCAACATATCGCGCAACTGTCCAATGACAGGCTTGCGACCCGCCGGCGGAACCGAAACGAGCTTTTCGGAAACCTCGCTGAAATTTGTCAACAATGTCTCCATGCTCAGGATGGAATAAATTGCGTTGGGCGGCACGGAAGCACTGGAATGGCCCGGCCTAGACCCGCCCGCCGATGAACCGCCTGCATCATTATACAGTGGCGACTGCTCGAACGACTCGAACAGTTTTACGAGGGAGGGGCCGGGCGGCTTGTTGCCGGATTCGATCAGGTAAATATAGTTGCCGGAGACGCCGTGCCGTTCGCCCAGCTCGGCCTGCGACAACTTGGCCTTGGTGCGGAAAACTCTATCTCTTTGAGAAATATCTAATTTTTTTGTTGACATAATCTAACTAGGTTAGTATATATAGCGCCGACGACATTAAAAACCTAACAAAATAAGGATTTGGATGCAAGACAAAAGTAACAAAGGGGCGGGGCAGGAAGTTAGTGAAACGACCGTCCTCACCCCGGCCCTCTCCTTGTATCTTCTAAATCGTCCTGCTTGGCAGGCTTGCGAAAGCCAGCCAAGCTGGGGCCGCCCTCCGGCCTGCAGGCCGGAGGGCGGCGGCGCGCGCGGAAACGTCCTCTCCTG
>DATHQS010000093.1:0-4786 GCA_035482455.1 Candidatus Acidiferrales bacterium
CCGCCAGCGGCCACGCAGTTGTCCCCGCGCCGTGCGCCGGCCCATCAGCGGCTGGCCCCGGCTCCAGCGAAATCAATCTTGGGAAGGCCCCATCCATTTTAAAATCCTCTGACCATGAAATCCCGAAAGGCATTAGGTTTAATCTGGTTTAATTTTGATGGCCCGTCCGGCATCGGACTTTTCATTGGCCTTTTTTGAAATTTTAAATCTCAAATTTTAAATTGGTGGCCGTACGCCAGCACCAGAAATATTTTTTCAAAAGTGTTGGGAAACCTTGGGAATCTCTGGGAAACCTTGTGAAAGCTTGGGATGTGAAAGAACCCGGATCGTCAATAGCCTGCTTGACGTTCGCCGACCCATTCGTCATTTGAAATTCGTCATTCATTAGACATTAGGTTTTAGTCCTTCGTCATTTCCCTCTCTCGCCCGTCATTCGCGTCAATTGGCGCAATTCGCGTCTCATGCCCCCTTATAGCATAGGCAGTCAAAATCTGAATTTCTCCCGGGAATGTAGAATGCAGATTTATGCCATTTATTTTCATTTTTCCCGAGTGGGAACGCCCCCGCGCCCGTTTTTTTGAAAACACTTTTGCTAGCACCTGATTAAAAACATATTACAACTTTAAACGTGCGCCAAAATATGGCCAGATTTTCAAAAACATTGGCTTTTTGAAAGGTTTTGCTTGTAGGCGACGACGTAAGGAGTCATTTCTTCATCGCCCCCTCCCTGCCCGCACCATTTGTCATTACTCCGCAGATTTTTTGTCGGATTTGAGTCCCCGGCGACGATATGCTCTCAAACAATGACCGTGACTGACCTCGACCTGCTCCGGCAATACGCCACCGACGGCTCCCAAGCCGCCTTTACTGCGCTCGTCCAGCGCCATGTGAACCTCGTGTATTCCGCCGCCCTGCGCCAGATCCGCTCACCCCACCTCGCCGAGGAAATCACCCAATCCGTCTTTTCTGACTTGGCGCGTGACGCTGGTAAATTAATGAAGGCCCCCGGCGACTCGCCGGTTTTGACCGCCTGGCTCTATCAAGTCGCCCGCCGTACCGCTATCGATGTCATCCGCCAGGAATCCCGCCGCCAGTTACGTGAACAAGTCGCCGTGGAGATGAACCTTATGAATGCCACCGCCGCCGACTGGACCCACATCGAGCCCCTCCTCGACGACGCCATGGCCGCCCTCAACCAGACCGACCGCACCGCCATCCTCCTCCGTTACTTCGAGAATAAATCCCTCACCGAAGTCGGCGCCGCCCTCGGCACCAGCGATGACGCCGCGCAAAAACGCGTCAGCCGCGCCATCGACCAACTGCGCGAATTTTTCGATAAACGCAAGGTCACCGTCGGCGCCAGCGGCCTCGCCGTCCTGATTTCCGCCAACGCCGTGCAGTCGGCGCCCGCCGGTCTGGTTGCCACCATCACCACCACCGCCCTCGCCGGCACCGCCGTTGCCACTTCCGCCGTTATCGCCGCCACCAAAACCATCGCCATGACCACCCTCCAAAAAACCCTCGTCGCCGCCTCGCTCGCCGTCCTCGTCGGCACCGGCATCTATCAGGCCCACACCACTTCCGCCCTGCGCCATCAGGTCCAGGACCTCCAGCAGCAACAGGCCCCGCTCGCCGCCCAGATCAGCCAGTTGCAAAACGAACGCGACGCCGCCACCAACCAGCTCGCCACCCTCGCCGATGAAAACAAAAAACTGGGCCAGAACTCCGCCGAACTGCTCAAACTCCGCGGCCAGGTCGCCCGGTTGCAAAGCGAAAAAAATCTGGGCCAGGCCAAGGCCAGGCTGGCCGATGCCCCCGCCGGCATGAACGTCATTGCGTATGCCTCCGACCAGGAAAGGCGTTCGGGCACCAATGCGATCACCGGACAGGTCCACGCCATGGCCACCAAACTGGGTCTGACACCGGACCAGGAACAATCCATGCGCAACATCATGCTCGGCAATGTGGATGCCCGCGTTGTCTTGGACATAAGAGAAGGCGGTGGCGACCTGACCCACGAAGACGCGCAGCTCCAATACAAAAACCTCGCCGACCATGAAAATCAAGCCCTCGCCTCCGTGCTCACCCCCGATGAGATGACCGCCTACCAGCAGTTGAAGGCCGATCAGGCCACCGCCAACCAGAACGCCTGGGCCAAGCACGAAGCCGCTGTCATGACAAAATCCTTGAACCTGACTCCCGACCAGGCGGCGCAAGCGGTCACCATCCTCACCAGCCTGCCGCCCGGCGAAGGCGGCCCCGGCTTCACCGCCTTCACCAACGCCCCGCAACAATTGGATCTCCGGCTGAACGCCTTCGCTCCCATCCTCACTGCGGAACAGCTCGCCACCTATCGCCAGCAAAAACTCGCCGACATGGAACAAACCGCCGCCGAAAAACAGATGGCCCAACAAGCCTACAAATCACTTACCAAGTGACCGCATGAAAGTTTTCAGCAAACCCACGGTGGCTTTCTGTTCCAAATCAAACGAACGCCCAACGGCAGTCCCCTCGCCCCCTTGGGAGAGAGGGCCAGTGAGGGGGAAAACGCGTCGCCTAAACACCACATATCTGAAGTAACCAAGTCATACATGCTCTATGAACAAATCCCGCAATCTTGCCTCCCTGTTCCTCATCCCGTTGCTCCTCACCGGCTGCATCACCCACCGCACCATCCAAAGCGAACCGCGCCAATCCGTCACCTTTGCCAGCACCCACGCCGCCCAGACTTTCTACGACACCTACCTCGCCCTGAACCATCCCTCCGCATCAGGCAAAGGCGACGTCTCCTTTGGCCTTGTCCTGCCCTACCGCCACTACACCGTCCGCACCGAAAACGTCCGCTTCAACGAAGCCGTCAAATCCGCCGACACCGACCACGACGGCATCATCTCCGACACCGAAGCCGACACCTACGCCAAAAAAATCAAACCATCCGCCAACGCGCCAGCGCCCCTTAACTTGTAGGCGACGACGTGAGGAGGCTCTAACTCTCTCCACGATAAACTATCCAACCCCGGCTCTGCCCACCTCCACCGCTCCCGCACGCGTCAGCGTCTTGGAGCGCCGGCCTCCGGCCCGGCATTCCGCGTCTCTCGCACACCCATGTCATCAATAATGCCCGCCACCCGGCAGTCGCGAAGCGTCTGGAGTGCGGTCGCTTCAGCGCCCTGTCGCGCCGTAGCTGTGCGTAGGCGGACGCCTTCACCGCCTACCCACAGCACCGCAAATGGGTTGCAGACACCGAATGAAAATTGCCACCATGCCCCGGAAATTCCCCGAACACCCCGGGTATGATCGCGCCATTGGCAAAATTCATTGACTGGTCAGCCCTTCAGGCTATGACCTGGCGGACGCCGCGCGACAATGGACAAAGCCCGCGGCTCGAAGAAGCCCTTCAATTTCTGAAAGGCCCCGACTTCATCCCCGCCACCAGCCAGCCGGCGCAGCTCGAATTCAACGACTCTCTCCATTTCCGCTTTCCCACGCCACGTCCTTGCGGTTTCGCGGAAAACAACGTCGTTTACGGCCGCCTTTACCGTGCTGATGGGAATTGGCAGGAACGTCCGGCGATCATTCTGCTGCATGGTTGGAACAGCGCCCCCAGCCATCATGTCCGCTTTCCATTGCTCGCCCGGCGCTGCCATGCGGCGGGATTCAACACCGTGACTCTGGAGTTGCCCTACCACTTTCAACGGCGTCCGCGCCAGCCCGGAGCCTTGGGCGGCGTTGACTCTTACTATTTGCAGCTCGCGGAGCGTACGGCCCAGGCGGTCGCCGAAATCCGGGCCCTGATCGGCTGGCTCGAGGCGCAAGGCTGCCCGGCCGTGGCGCTGTGGGGCAGTTCCTACGGCGGATGGCTCGCCGGGTTGACCGCCTGCCATGACTCCCGGTTGGCGGCGGTGGTGATGGCCGTGCCGGGCGTGTACAGCAACCGTTCGCGTGCGAACCGGATCATCTGGCGACGCAGCCGGGAGATGTCGCAAAAACAGGATGCCGCGTTGGCCCGGTTGGATATGACCGCGTTGAACCTGACCCTCTCCCGGCCGGTGATTCCCGCGGCAAACATATTGTTGATCGAAGCCACCCATGATTTGTTCACAATGAAAGAACCCATCGAAGAACTCTGGCAGGCGTGGGGACAACCCGACATCTGGCGCCTGCCGCACGGCCACTTCAGTTTCGGCCTGATTGGCGCGCCCTGTTTGATGGCAACCCGTACCCTAGGCTGGCTGACACCGCGATTGGCTGCGAAATCTCCAAAAAAATGATTATGACTACAGCCGCTTGATTTCCGGTTGCGTCCCATGAACCTCCGCCCCCAATCCCTTGCCCCGGCGCTGGTGGCTGCGTCTGCGCTGATGGTGTTGTCCGAAACCCTTTATTTCGCATCTCAACGACCACCCTACAGCCACATTGCCAACACCATCAGCGAGCTTGGAGAAACCGGCGCTCCGCACGCCAGCCTGGTCGCTTTTGGATTCTTTCTTCCCGTGGGTCTTTTGGTTTGGCTGGCCCTGTGGCTCGTTCACCGTGAAGCACCGGGACGGGACATCTCGTTCGCATTGGCCGCCCTGTCCTGCTTGGGCACCGGCTACGCCGCAGCCGCCTTCTTTCCCTGCGATCCGGGCGGCCCGCTTTTTGGCACTTGGCGCACCATGGTCCACAACGTCCTTGGCTTCATCGACTACGAGGGCACTGGCATTGGTTTTCTGCTCGTCGCCCGCTGCTGCGTCCGGCGAAACGCAAAATGTGCGGCCGTCGCCTTTTTGATCGCCGGCGCGCT
>DATHQS010000094.1:0-9825 GCA_035482455.1 Candidatus Acidiferrales bacterium
GTATTGCCAGACATAGCAAGGCTGGCCGCCGCCGGTGGTGCTCTGCCATTCACTTTGGAACCAGCTCACCGAGGCTGAAACAATGGCGTCGTACTGCGCCACCTTGTCCGGGTTGTCGCCCAAAATGGCATGGCATTCGGACATGGTTTGCCAGCCGTGGAGGAACATCATCTGCCGGTTCCACGCAGTCGTGCTCTGCCCGAAGGCTGCAAAGGCCGAACTCACCACCGTACTGTCCTTGATGCGCATGGTGGTTGTGTCGATGAACCACGGCGTCATGTAGCTGTCTTCGGTTTGATCAATCTGGGCGACGTACGTCTTGGCCCGCTGCAGATAAGTCACACCATAACCGTTGGGATTTCCATCTGGCACGGTCGTGTTCCAAAGGGACGGGGTTTTCAGGATCAGTTTTGCGCAATAGGCGATGTGCCCGGCGATCTCATTATTCTCGCACCCGGCGTAACCCGCCGAGGTGCCGGTCGGCTTGGTCAACCAGACCGGTTCGACGTTTCCGGTCCACATCACACGGCGATCCGTGTAATCGTTGCGCAATGAGACGAAGGCATCTGCGAACGCGATCATTTCGTTCAGGATCACGGGGTCGTTGGTCACTTCGTACATCAGACCGAGCGATTCGCAGTCCATGCCGGCGGTGCCATCGGCCATGTTGTTGTCATAGGTGTTGGCGGTGGGCGGCGTACGGCCGGCCATAAAGGTTTCGTAGGAACTGATTTCCGTCGCCGTGACCGCGCCGGACAGGCTTTGGACGGTCATGGCTGCGTGGGCGGTTCCGGGCATGAGACAGAGCAGGGGGGCCAGGAACATCATCGGGAGCAATGCGTTGAATGACCTTTTCATAGTTGTCTTGGGATGTGATTTGCCGAAACAAGCAGGATGAAGCCTGCGCATTCCAGGCGGTGGATTGTGGTTCGGCTTACTTGTAGCTTGAGACATCTTGGCCGCCAATCGCCCGTTCGGGTGGGGGAACAGCGTTAAGAATTTAGAAGGAGCCGAGTTTTACACATCCGATTTGGAGGCGGGAGGCGGAATCGGATGTGATCATCCGGAAGCTGTGCCGAAGGCCGCGTGTTGCCTGTGGAATTACTGTGGGCCTGTCCGGGCTGTCGCAGAACTTTCGCGAACATGCTCATCGTAGCTGGCCGCATAATCAGACGGCAGCCCCAGTCCGCGTGGCGACGGGTCGCTGACCGGATGATGTAACCAGCCGCACGCAAAGTAGCAATCGACCGTTGGCAGCCTCCTTGAGCAGGAAGGTGTAATCAGCCTCAGTGACGGGTGCATCCCCGCAATGCATGAATTCCTCGACCTGCCAGACAACCTATTACGTTTTCTTGGGCAACATCTGGTTTTTTTCAAGATACTGAATTTCCAATTTGCCGTTTAGTAAACGAGCAAGATGCGTTTCATGAGCTGGCAACGCTTGTGCCGGACGCAGAAGTTGAAGGCTTAAATAATAGTAGCCCGTCACGCTAGAAATAGTTCCAGAATAGTGCCGCAACGGTCATTTTACTGGAGCGTTTACTGGAGGTGAGCCTGCTGGCGTTTCGCAAATCCTTGCCGCACACACGGTTCGGATTGGAGGCGAGGGTCGGAATCGGACGGCCATCGTGGATGGCGGGCGCAGCTACCGGGGGCAAGGTGGTGTGAGCCGCACTGGCCGCCCGGCCCCGTGACAGATCATTTTTTCATTTTCTAAAATCTTTAAATTCCCAAGCAAACACGCAGATTTAGCCTCCGGCTAATTTTTTAGCACACCGATGATCCCTAATCTTTACGGGGCGATTCTAAATTTTCCGGGATTTTTTTGGTCGGACCCCCTTCCCACTCCGGTTTTTTGAAAATAAATGGCATAAATCTGCATGCTACATTCCCGGGAGAAATTCAGATTTTGACTACCTATGATACGGTCGGGGGGATGAAAGGCGAAAGGCCGATGCTGGTTGCTGGATGCGAGATGCTGGATACCGAAAGGGCTTCGGGTCTGGCGTCTGGCGTCTCGGGTCTGGGGCGTCACGGTACTGGCGTACGGCCACCAGACGCAACGGACGCAAGGGGCCGAAGGTCCGGGCCGAGCAGTGCCCGGCGCTCCGGGGACGGGGGTACTTGCGTACGGCCACCCCATGCAAAGCCTTGCGAAGCAAGGTTCGTCAGGCCACGTCAGGCTTTGTCAGACCCTAGAATTTTTAAAAAGTCCGAGGCCGGACTGGCAATTGGCGTATGGCCGTCATGGGGTCTGGCGTCTGGGGCGCGGGGCCAAAAAGCTCCAAGCTCCAACATCCAAGCACCAGAGAAATTCCAAGCTCCAAGAATCAAACGTTGTCGTGCCTTGTCCGGTTATCGACGGGCGAAATTCCCAAAGATTCACAAGCTTTCCCAAAGTTTCCCAAGGTTTCCCAACACTTTTGAAAAAAATTGTTCGTGCTGCATGGGGCCGCCTTCGCCGAGGGTGCTGGCGTACGGCCATCGGGACGGCTCGCGGGGACGCTCGCCCCACCATCCGCCGGGCATCTATTCAAAGGCATTCAAACCGTTTCAAATGATTTCAAACGATTTCAAATCAATTCAAACCACTTTTTAAAAAAATTATGAAACGAGATGCTTGCGGACGGCCGGCATGGGGTCTTGGGTCTCGCGTCTCGGGTCTGGGACACCCGCGGGCGGTGTTCGGCGCTCTGGGAAGGAACACGCGGGCGAGCCGCCCGCGCTCCAATCCGGCCACAAATGATCTCAAATTTGAGATTTAAAATTTCAAAAAAAGCCAATGAAAATGGAAAAATTAAACCAAATTAAGCCAAATTAAGGCGGTGTTATGAGACATGAATCGCACCAATTAATACGAATCGGGGGGAAGTTAGGGACTCCTTACGTCGTCACCTACAAGATAACGGGGCAATGGCGCGAGCCACACTGGCAGGTGTTCGAATGGCCGGGCCGGAATAACGAAGCCAAAACGAAGCCAAAGGGCGAAGGCGCACAGGCCATTCATGGGCTGGCTGAATTCGCGAAAGGCCTGTTTTTACGGAGATGTGCGAGCTTTCGGAGGAATTGGGAGCCGGGTGTTGGCGAGGATAAAATTACAGAACGAAGCCACCGCATCCGCAGAATGACGAAAGTACTTGCGTACGGCCACCAATGACGAATGACAAATCCAAAGTCCAACTTGCCGAGACGGTGCTCGGCGTTCCGGCGGCGAACACGCGGGGTACTTGCGTACGGGGACTTAGCAGTCGGCCACCAAGCCGGACTGGTAACCATGGCGGGCGCAACACATTCAAGGACGAGGACGAGAACGAGGACGAAGCGGGGATGGTACAGGGCCAATGACTGGTTGCTTTAAGGTTACATTCTTGTTACGAATTGCACCACCAACCCGCATGAATACCTCCGGCCTCAGAAGCACGGTCGTGCTTTTTACTTTTTTCTTCATTGGAACCCTGACCCTTAAAGCGCAACCGGCAACGGCAGCCAAGCCAGCCGCGGCGGCGGCCACGGCTGAGTCGGTGCTGCTCACGACGGAGGGTAAAGTGGAGATTTCGCGGGCGGGAAACACGGCGTGGGCGGCGGCGCAGACGAACTCGGTGTTGTCACCGGGCGACCGCATCCGCACCGGCCTGCGGAGCCGCGCGGTGGTGCGGCTGGCGAACCTTTCCACGTTGCGGGTGAATGAACTGACGACGTTCGTGGTGCAGCCGCCCTCGGCCCCGGGCAAGACGGGGCGGATCGATGTGCAATCGGGTTCGACGTATTTTTTCAGCCGGGAACGGCCGGCGGATGTGGAGTTCAGCACGCCGTTGTCCTCCGGGGCGATCCGGGGGACGGAATTTAATTTGGCGGTGGCGGACAACGGGCGCAGCGTGGTGACTCTGATCGACGGGGCGCTGTCGCTGACCAATTCGTACGGGTCGCTGGACCTGGCTTCCGGGGAAGAAGCGACGGTGGAACCCGGGCAGGCGCCGAAGAAGACGGCGGTCATCAACGCGATCAATGTCATCCAATGGTGCCTGTATTATCCGGGCGTGCTGGACGCGGATGAACTGGGATTGACGGCGACTGAGCAGCAGGATCTCGCGGACTCGCTGGCGGCCTATCGCAGCGGCGACCTGCTGGCGGCGCTGGCGGACTATCCGGCGGGACGTTCGCCGTCGTCGGACGCGGATAAAATCTATTTCGCGCAACTGCTCTTGGCGGCGGGGCAGGTGGAGCAGGCGGAAACCCAATTGAATGCGGTGGGTTCGTCGGCGCCGTTGGCGGGCGCATTGCGCGAAGTGATCGCGGCGGTGAAAAACCGGACGTGGGTGCGGCCGGCTCCATCCGCTCTGGCGGGAGAATGGCTGGCGGACTCGTACTATCTGCAATCGCGCGGGAAGCTGGACGAGGCGTTGGCGGCGGCGCGGAAGGCGGTGGCGAAATCGCCGAATTTTGGTTTTGGTTGGGAACGGGTGGCGGAACTGGAATTCAGCTTTGGCCGCGTATCGGCGGCCACGGTGGCGCTGGACATGGCGTTGACGCGGTCGCTACGGAATGCAGAGGCGGTTTCGCTGAAAGGATTTTTGCTGGCGGCCCGGAACCAGAATGCGGCGGCGCGCAAGCAATTTGACCGGGCCATAGCACTGGACGGGGCGCTGGGGAATGCGTGGCTGGGGCGCGGACTGATGCGCATCCACGCCGGTGACGCGACCGGAGGGCGGCAGGATTTGCAGGTGGCGGCCACGGTGGAGCCGCAGCGGGCGGTGTTGCGAAGCTACTTGGGCAAGGCGTTCGCGAACGCGAACGACAGCCGGCATGCGGAAAAGGAATTTGCCCTGGCGCAGAAGCTCGACCCGAACGACCCGACGGTGTGGTTGTACGCCGCGTTGCTCAACGAACAGGAGAACAGGGTCAACGACGCGGTGGGCGACCTGGAAAAATCGCAGGATTTGAACAACAACCGCAGCGTGTACCGTTCACAGTTGCTGCTCGACCAGGACCGCGCGGTGCGCGGCGCGAACCTTGCGAACATCTACAGCGACGAAGGCATGTCCGATGTGAGCACGCGCGAGGCGGTGCGGGCGGTGAATGCAGACTACGCGAATTACTCGTCGCACCTATTTTTGGCGAACAGCTATTTTGACTTGCTGGACCCGAACCGGGTCAACCTGCGGTATGAGACGGCGTATGACGACGAGTTTTTGATCGCGAACCTGCTGGCACCGGCGGGCGCGAGTTCGCTCTCGCAACAGGTGTCACAACAGGAATATTCCCGGCTGTTCGAGCATGACGGCGTGGGAGCGGTTTCCGACACGAGGTACCAGAGCAACGGCGACTGGGTGCAGGCGCTGACGGAATACGGCCACTACGGCAACAGCGCGTTTGCGTTTGAGCAGGATTATTCGCTGCTGCACGGCATCAGCCCGAACAGCGAACAGGACCGGACCTTTGATTTCCGTTTCAAGCAGCAGCTCACGCCGAAGGACAGCCTCTTCCTCGACGTGGAACTGGCGTATGCGGCCGGCGGCAAGCTGGCGCCGGTCTACGACCCGACGACCATCAACCTCGATCCGTCCCACGCGAACGACCGGCAGGAGCCGCTCATCACGGCCGGGTTGCATCACGAATGGTCGCCGGGCGTGGACACGCTGCTCACGGCGAGCTGGTTGAACGACGCCAATTCGGCGCAAGATCCCATCAGCCCGAGTTACATCATCTCGCGGGACACCGCCGGCGGCACGCTGGAGGGTGTGATCCCCTATAACGCGAACCTGGCGTATCGCAGCATCCTGGAAATCTACTCCCTGGAGGGGCAGCAAATCTGGCAGACGCACAAATTCACGACCATCGTGGGCGCGCGTTACCAGACCGGGACGTTCCACGCGGAAAATCTGCAGACGAATTTCGACACGGGCTTCGTGGACCTGTTCCCTTCGCAGGTCATCGCCAACCAGAACGTCGCGGCGGACTTTGAACGTGAAAGCGTCTATGGTTATGAGCAATGGCGGCCGGTCGATTCGCTCGAGTTCATCGGCGGCGTCAGTTATGATCGGCTGAGAATACCGGAGGATTTTCGTTTTGCCCCGGTCTCGGCGAATTCGGTGACGCGTTATCACCTGCTGCCGAAAGGCGGGATCATCTGGACGCCGCTGCGGAACACGGTGGTGCGCGCGGGATTTTCGCAGTCCGTCGGCGGCGCATCGTTGGACCAGGATTTCCAGATCGAGCCGACGCAGGTGGCGGGTTTCAACCAGATGTTCCGGAGCCTGATCCCCGAGGCGGTCGCGAATGCGAACGCCGGCGCGAAGTTCAATGTCGCCGGCATTTCTTTGGAGCAGAAATTGCCGACGCGGACCTATCTGGCCGTGGAAGGCGATCTGCTGTCATCGCGGGTGAACCGTCAGGACGGCGTGTTTGAAATCGACTTTGACACCTTCGGGGCGCAGCCGAGCCTGTCCACGCTGGGGGAGCGCCTGGACTTCACGGAGGCGACACTGACGGCGTCCGCGCATCAACTGTTGGGACGGGACTGGGCGCTGGGCGCGGTCTACCGTTTCAGCCGCGCGAGTTTGAACGACAGTTTTCCGGAAGTCACCCCGGATGTGGCGTCGGGCAGCGGCTTCACATCATCCTATTATCTGCGGGGAGTCATCCAGTCGCTTGACCTGGATGCGGTGTATCAAAACCCGTGCGGATTTTTTGCGCGGGTGGATGCGCTCTGGACCCAGCAGCAGAACCAGGGGTATACGCCGGCCGAGCCGGGGGACAATTTCTGGCAGGGCAACGTGCAGGCCGGCTGGCGGTTTTTTCAACGGCGCGCAGAACTTTCCGCAGGCGTGCTGAACGTGGCCGGGCGGAATTATCATCTGAATCCGCTGAACGTGTATCAGGCGCTGCCGCGTGACCGGGTCTTTTTCACGCAGTTCAAGATCCAGTTTTAGGGCGTTTCCACAAATGCCCCGTTTACTGGAGGATATTGATGGTGACCACGACGGGGCAGGTGGTGGTGGCAGGCTGGGGAGTGGCGGTGGCGGCGGCGACAAAGGTGATATTGGTGGCCGTGGAGCTGACGGCGTTGGTAAAGGTGACCTGCGCCTTGTAATTGCCGGCGGAAAAATTGCCATCGCAGGTTATCTGGAGGGATTTGAGGTTGCGGGTCTGCAGGGCGGTATGCAGTCCGCTGCCGCTATTGGCGGTGGTGAACTGATAGACATGCCCGGCCGGGCAGACGACGGAGGTGCTGTTTTGGGTGAGCACGGAAGCGGTGTCCACGGAGTCGTTGCAAAGGGTGCCGGCGGAAGTTGTTTTCACCAGGTTTGAACTGGCGACCGATAGTACGTAGCCGGCGGTGGCCACGATCGGGTCGGGAATCACGCGATCGACCTGGGCCAGCCGCAGGTACATCGGGGTGTTGGGGAAAAGATTCATCGGGACGGTCATGTAACGCCCCTGCGTGGGCATCGCCGAGTTTGTGCCGGTGAGGCTGGTGTCAAAGACCGGGAACATGACAAAGCCCCATTGCGGCACGCTGTTGCTGCCGGTGGAGCTGTTGGTGGCCTGCACCAGGTTGGTGGCGATCTGCACGGCGAAGTCGTGGGGCGTGCGCGTCCAGCTGACCACGAGGTTGGTTTTTTGGAAAACTGACACCTTTAACGACGGGACCACGCCGTCGCCGGGGCGGGCGCCGGTCACGCCGAAACTGTTGTACCCCGCCTTGGTGTTCAGACCGTTTGTGTTGGAAGTGGTGGCGAGGCCGGCCAGCATCGTGCCGTTGAGCGCCTGCGTAACGCTGCCGCAGGGGGTCCAGGAAACGCCGTTGGAGCCGTAATAGACCGTGAAGACGCTGTTGGTGCGCGTCATGCGCAGCCAGCCAAAGGACGGGCTGTCGATGGGAGTTGTGAACGCGTTGGCGCTGGCGTTGGTACCAGAGCGGTAGACGGTCACAATCTGGTTCGACGGGGTGAGTCCGCTGGACGTAAGCGGCGTGAAATAAACCCCGAGCGACCGGCTGCCGGGGGACGTGTCTTCGCGTGTCATCAACCCGGCCTTGGCGGCGGGGGCGCTGGCGTCCAGCCGCGTCACTTGCGCGGCCATCTCAAAATTTCCCACGACGGGTTGATAAACCAGATGGCAATGGTCGTTGGTGTCGCCGATGTCCGAGCCGTTGGCCGTGACAGTGAACGTGTCGTTGAAGATCGGTATCGTTTCGCCCGCGAAGGCCGGGTCGCCGACCGTGCCGATGTCCGTGTTGGTGGTATAGGTCGTGTAGCCGGTCGCGGCGGTATTGAGGGTATTGCTGGCGAGATCCAGAACGTTTGAGATTCCGACCGCGAAAAATTCCCCGGCCGGCGCATCCAGATAGAGGGCCACGGTCTGTTGATCGTCCTGCACGACGGCGTTGGTCACGTTGACGGCGCCGGCCGACAGGCTTTTGGTATAGACCGTATAATTGTCGGTGTTCGATGCGGAGGATGGCTGCACGAGATCGTCAAAATGAACGGTGATGATGCTGCCGTTGAGGGTGTTCAACCACACGTTGCGCGTGTAGGCCACCGGCGTGTTGGAGACGCTCAGCACACCGGTGCCCGGATTGAAATAGTAAACCAGGCCCGGCCCCGGCGAACCCAGGATGTTGGTGAAATTGCCGGAGGATGAGGAGGAACTGAACAGCGTGAAACTGTCGCCCAGCGCCAGCGAGCTGCCAAGGTTGGTCACGACGAGCGTGCCGCTGTAGCTCAGGATATCCACGCCGGTCAGCAAATCGTTCTGGGCGGTGGTCTTGTTCAATTTCATGATCACGTTGCCGGCCAGCGTCAGGTTGTTGTCGAAGGTCAACGTGCCGAAATTGGTGCTGTTGCCCGGGGCGATGGCCGCACCCGGCGCAACCGTGACCAGACCGGAAATCGATCCGGCACCGGCGAGTGTCTGTCCGCTGACGAGACCCAACGTGCCGTCAGAACGTCCGCTCGCGTCCAGTGTCGTTCCGGACGCCACGACGATGGTGTGACTGCCCGAAATTGAACCGTCCACCACCAGGGCCAGGGTGCCACCATTGATGATGGTCGGACCGGAGTAAGTATTGCTGGTGGACAGGGTCAGCATGCCGGTGCCGTTCTTGGTCAGCCCGCTGCCGCCGGCAATGCCGCTGCCGCTAAATGAATAGTTCCCGCTGGCATTGACGAGAACCGAACCGGGGAGCACGGTGGAGACGATCGTGACGTTGTAGGTGAACGTGGTGTCGCTAAAACTGACATTGTCACCGTTGTTGTACGCGGTGGGGGTGGAGCCATTAAACCAATTTGGCGTGGTCGAATCCCAATTCCCGTTCACGGAGGCAGTCCAGTTAAGGTTGGCGGCGGAAACGGAGAGCGCGGTTGCCAGCACACAGCAGAGGCTGGTAAAAATCCGGGCAGGGGTATGGAGCGAGAGTGTGGGTCTCATAAGGGTAGGGCTTCTTGAGAAAAGAAACTAACACCTTTCAGCCATGAGTTAAACAAGAATCTTATCCACAGGATTCAAATCTTAAATGGCTTGCCGGTGCGGGGGCGATGGCATTACATATCGGCACAACCCGCTCGCGCGAAACACCATCCCCGTGAACCCTGTCCGCAAAATCAAAACTCTGCTGGTGCGTTATGGTATTGGCGCGGCGCTGGCGGTGACGCTGGGTGTCATCATGCTGGAGTCGGTAAGCCTGCGGCCGAAACTCGTTGACCCCAGCTACAACGTCCCGTTTCTTGGCCGGCCGGTCCAGCCTCAGAATGACGTCGAGATGATCTTGATCGATGAGAAATCCCACAACGAACTCAAGCAACCATTCAATCGTTCGTGGGATCG
>DATHQS010000095.1:0-4492 GCA_035482455.1 Candidatus Acidiferrales bacterium
CGCCTCCGGTCAGGACCCAGGCCGTCAATGTGACATTGCCAGCCATATCCAGCGACGGCGAGTCAGGGATTAAAATACAGGTGCTTCCATCACCCACAAATTGATAGGCACTGTTGGGATTTCCAAACCTGTCGGGTGTCAGCGTCGCCCCGATAACAGAACCATTGTTATGGCAGCCGCTGGAATCGTGTGCATTCCCATTGAACGGGTAATAGGCGACCAGCCCGTTGGTCAGGAATGATTGGGCCGGACTGTTTACCGTCATGGACATGACGGACGTCAAAAGGATGGCGAAAAAAGAAGCTATGCTTGTCGCGTGCATGAATTCCCCGCTTCTGATTGATTAGGCCTGTTCGGCCTCGTTATCGGGGGCACCACGATTAAAAAACCTAAAACACCCGTCAAGTTGATAAAATGACAAATCTCATTTAAACCGTTTGCCGGAATTTGTTTACACTGCATAACGGACTCTGCCTAAATCTCACTTTCGCCCGCATCATTGCGGAATGAGCCGGAAGAACAGCTTATCCCAGTTGGCGACCTGCCAATAATTCGTAGACTGCCAGAAAGAACTGTCGGCGGTGAACACCTGACCTTGATTCGTCCAATGAATCAAATCCGAGGACACCTGAAGCTGGTAATTCGAACCGCTCTGGAGACTGTCGTGCTGCAAGGCAACGGCCTTGATTATGGAGAGCCCTTGGACCGGTTCCACCGCAACCTGTTGGGCCGGCTCGCTTGCGGATACAGCGGCGGCTTTGACTTGAACCGGAGTGATCGGTTGGACGGGAGCCGGTGCATCGGCCGCTTTGGTTATGGGATGCCCTTGTGCGGGTTTAAAAAGATCGTGGGACGATTCCACGATGAACAGCTGCCGGAGTTCCTTGGCGGGCAAGGCGCGGTTATAAACCCGGACATCATCTATCGACCCGTTGAAGAAATCAGAAAAATCATCAAGGTTCTCGCCAATCCCAAGCGGATGGCTGCTGGCGCCCATGGGACCCGAGCAGGCCAGTTGGGCCGCCACAATGCCGTTGGTATAGACCTGCATTGTTTGACCATCATAGGTGCAGGCCAAAAATATCCACCGGTTTGCATCCAGCGAAATGCCGGGAGAGTAGACAACTGCGCCAGGCTGAGTATCGCCGAACACATGCGGGCTTGGGCCTGCATTATCGAGACCCAGCTCATAATTATATTTCGAGACAATCCGCGGTGCAAAAGTTCCACCGCCACCGGTTTGGACCCATGCCGTCAACGTCATGGTGCCGGTGATGTCCAGCGACGGCGAGTCAGGGATCGCGATGTACGTGCTTCCATCGCCCGCAAAATGATACGCGCTGTTTGGATTTCCAAACCGGTCAGTGGTGAGGGTGGCCCCGACGACCACGCCGTTGTTGTTAAGTCCGCTCGCATCATTTGCGTTTCCGTTGAACGGGTACCAGGCAACCAGTCCTTCGGCCAGGCGAGACTGCGCCGGGCTGTTCACCACCATGAATTTGCCGGCTACCAATAGTACGGCTAAAAGTGAGGTTTTGACGATGCTGCACATAAATTTCCCTTGTCAGATTTGTTTGTTCCCGCCCAGCTGTGCCAATTGAAAGCACTGTTCAGAAACCTTAAAGCACCGTCAAGAAAATAAACCCCGGTTTGGCCGGAGCCGGAGCTGTTTGGGGACGCATGAAATTCAGCTTCAAGGGTTTTCAGCGCCTCCCGCGTTTCTTCGCTCACCCGCTCACGAATCCTTGTTCCCCGCCGCCCCGGGCGAGTTTTTCCAAAAACAACGCTTGCAAAACAAAGCGCAACTGCTAGTCTCCACGTCCTTTTAATAAATTTATGTCAGTCAAAATTCGCATGAAACGCGTCGGCACGAAAAACACCCCGGTGTTCCGTATCGTCGTCGCCGACAGCCGCAGTCCCCGCGATGGTAAGTTCATCGAGGAGATCGGCACCTATCAGCCGCTCAAAACCGGCGAAAATTTCACCATCAAGCTTGATCGCGCCCAGTACTGGATCAGCCAGGGTGCGCAGCCCAGCGATACCGTGGCCAGCTTCATCAAGAAGCTCGGCAAGGCGGCTCCTGCGGCGGCCTGATTCAACTTTTCCGCGCCATGCAGGAGTTTCTCGAATACGTTGTCAAAGGACTCGTGGAGAATCCGGGCGCGGTGACCGTTACCCCGGTGGAACGCGCGGGGGCGACCGTTTACGAGTTGCGCCTGGCTCCGGGGGATGTTGGCAAGATCATCGGCCGCCAGGGTGTGACCATCAACGCCATCCGCTCCCTGCTCTTGGCCGGCAGCGCCCGGAAAGGGTTGCGTTGCTCGGTCGAGATCGTGGAAGACAAGCCGGCCAACTGAGCAGATTTTGGAGCGCGTATGAAGATTGACGTGCTCACGCTTTTTCCGGCGATGTTCGCCGGTCCGCTCGATGAAAGCATCATCATGCGGGCGCGCAAGGTCGGTTTGCTGGATCTGAAGATCCACCAGTTGCGCGACTGGACGCACGACCGGCACAAGACCGTGGATGACCGTCCGTTTGGCGGCGGCCCCGGGATGCTGATGAAGCCGGAACCGCTCTTTGAGGCGGTCGAAAGTTTGAAGCGCGAATCGACGAAGGTGATTTTGCTTTCGCCCTCGGGCCGGAAGTTCAGCCAGGCCATCGCGCGCGAACTGGCGGAAGAAAAAGATTTGCTGCTCGTCACGGGTCATTACGAGGGATTCGACGAGCGGGTGCGGGAAGGTTTGGCGGACGATGAATTGTCCATCGGCGACTACGTTCTGACGAACGGCGCGCTGCCCGCGATGGTCGTGATCGATGCGGTGACGCGGTTGCTGCCCGGAGTTTTGGGCGATGACGACAGTTCGCGTGACGAGTCCTTCAGCCACGGTTTGCTGGAATATCCGCAATATACGCGGCCGGCTGAGTTTCGCGGGATGAAGGTCCCGGAAGTGCTGATGAACGGCAACCACGCCGAGATCGGGAAATGGCGGGTGGAGCAGGCAAAGTTGCGGACGAAAGAAAAAAGACCGGATTTGTTGAAATAAAAAATTTAAAAAGTTATGAACCAGGCATTGTTGAAAAAAATTGAATCGGAACAGTTTCGCAAGGACGACGCAAAGTTCGCCGTCGGCGATTCTGTGAAAGTGCACACCAAGGTCGTTGAAGGCGACAAGGAACGCATCCAGATTTTCGCGGGCGTCGTCATGGGCAAGCGCGGCGGCGGTCTCAATGAGACCTTCACTGTGCGCCGCATCAGCTACGGCGAAGGCGTGGAACGCGTGTTCCCGCTCCACTCGCCCCGCGTGGACAAGATCGAAGTCGAGCGCCAGGGCCAGGTCCGCCGCGCCAAGCTCACCTACCTGCGCAAACGCCTCGGCAAGGGCGCCACGCTCGTCAACGAAAAGAAGGAAAAGGCCGAAGTCGCGGCCAAGTAATTCCACCGGCAACATTTTCAAAAGGCGAGGCGCAAGCCTCGCCTTTTTTGTTTGCCGGAATGTTGCCTGTCAGGCATTGCATCCCCGTTCCATCTGTGAAAATCTGTCTGTAAATATTTTGATTTGTGCCAACTGAAACCCTCCATTTTGAAAACGCGCGCTTTGCGCAGCAGCTCTACAACCATGAGCCACGCAACCTCGCCGCCATTGAAACCGAGCTCGGCGTGAAGGTCACCTCGCGCGAAGGCTGGCTCAGGCTCGAAGGCTCGTCCGACAATATCGAACGCGCCAAGCAGCTTTTCTCATCGCTGGAATCCATCCTGAAAGCGGGTTCGCCGGTGAAGAATCGCGAATTCACCCACGCGCTCAACGTCGTGAAACACGATGGCGCGGCGGCCCTGAAAGACATGGTCGGCGACCGCGTACAAACGCACGAACGCAAATCGGGCGTGACCGCGAAAACCGTTGGCCAGAAAAAATACATCGAGGCGATCCGCAAGCACGATATCACCTTCGGCATCGGGCCCGCCGGCACCGGCAAAACCTATCTGGCCGTGGCCATGGCATTGTCGGCGATGCGCGATGGGGGCATCTCCCGCATCATCCTGACCCGCCCGGCGGTCGAGGCTGGCGAAGCGCTGGGCTTTCTGCCCGGTGACCTTTACGAGAAGATAACGCCCTACCTGCGTCCGCTGCACGATGCATTACACGACATGCTGCCCGCCGAGGAGATCGCCAAGCACATGGAACGCGCCACCATCGAGATCGCTCCCCTCGCCTATATGCGCGGACGCACGCTGAACAACGCGTTTATCATCCTGGACGAGGCACAAAACTCCACGACCGAACAGATGCTCATGTTTCTTACCCGGCTCGGCCACGGTTCCAAGGCCGTCATCACCGGCGATGAGACCCAGATCGACCTGCCGTCCCACAAAAAATCCGGCCTCGCCGAGGCGCATCGTGCGCTCAAGCATACCGAAGGCATCGCCATCATCGAATTTTCCAAGCGCGATGTCGTCCGCCATCCGCTCGTGCAACGCATCATCGCGGCCTAC
>DATHQS010000096.1:0-8100 GCA_035482455.1 Candidatus Acidiferrales bacterium
GCGCGCTTTGGGTGGCGACCACGCATGGATTGCTACGGTTCACCCACGGTGCGTGGATGGTGAACTCCGCCGCCGACGGCCTGCCGGCGGATGAAATCTTCTCGGTGCAGGAGGATGAAGCCGGCGCGGTGTTCGCCGAAACCGCCAAGGGCTGGAGCCGTTATGAGCCGGACGCGGATACGGATGCACCCCGGACGGAAATCTTATCCACGGACTTCAGCCACGCCAATGTCCAGGAGGATGCCGCCATCACGTTGTCTTTTCAGGGACGCGACCATCTCGATCAAACCGCGCCCGGCGACCTGCTGTTTTCCTACCGGCTGGATGAACGGGCGTGGTCGACCTTCCAGCCGGCGGCCCCCGTGGTTTTTTCCGGGTTGGGGCTGGGCCGCCATGTGTTTCAGGTGCGGTCCATGGACCGCAACGGCAACGTGGAGATCATTCCCGCGGAAATGGAGTTCACGGTGGTGGTGCCGTGGTATCGTGAATCGCGGCTGGTCGTGGTGCTGGGGATTGCGTTGGTGGTATCGCTGTTCTTTGCCGCGCTGGCGTTGAACCGGCATCGCCGCCTGCAGCACAGTTATGCGGCCGTCGAGCAACTGGTCACCGAGCGCACTGGCCAGCTTGAACTGGCGAACCGCGAGCTGTTGCACAGCCAGAAGATGAACGCGCTGGGGACGCTTGCCGCCGGCATCGCGCATGACTTCAACAACATCCTCTCCATCATCAAGGGCTCCGCCCAGATCATCGAGGACAATGTGGGCGATGCGGAGAAGATCCGCACCCGCACGGCGCGTATCCAGACGGTGGTGCAGCAGGGCGCGGAAGTCGTGGACGCCATGCTGGGTTTCAGCCGCAACAATGATACCCCCGCCGATTCCTGCGACCTCAACGCCGTGGTGGCGGACACCCGCCGGCTGCTGGGTGACCGTTTTCTCCACGAGAGCGACGTCCGGTTTCAACCCGGCGAAAACCTGCCGGCGGTCTCCGTGCCGCGCGATTTCGTCCAGCAAATCCTGCTCAACTTCATCTTCAACGCCAGCGAGGCGATGACCGGGCGCAAACAGATCGAGCTGGCGACCCGGGCCGTGGAAAAGTTGCCGGCGGAAATGGTGCTGCCGCCCGCGCCCGCGCCGCGGTTCATCCTGGTTTCCGTCCGCGACCACGGCACCGGCATCGCGCCAGAGATCCGGGCGCGGATCTTTGAGCCGTTTTTCACCACCAAAAACCTGTCCGCGCGCCGCGGCACCGGCCTGGGGCTGTCGATGGTCTATGAACTGGCAAAAAAAATGGAAGCCGGCCTCGCCGTGGAATCGGAACCCGGCGCGGGCAGCATGTTCACCCTGATCCTTCCTGTGAAACCATGAACCCAAAACCGCATCTGCTCATCATCGAGGACGACGATTTGCAATATGAGATATACGAAGAGGCGCTCGGCCATTGCCGGCTGACGCGGGCGAAGACCGGCAGCGGGGCGTTGGCGCTGTTGCCACGCCTCCAGCCGGATGCGGTGGTGTTGGATCATGTGCTCGAAGACGGCGAGCGCGGGCTGGATTTTTTGCCGGAATTCAAAGAGCTGCTGCCGCATGTGCCGGTCATCATCGTCTCCGGGGCGCTGGAAGTGCGGCAGCAGATGGCCGCGTTGCAGGGGCCGCGCCGGGCGCATTATTGCCTGCCCAAGCCGGTGGACATCCGTGAACTCCGGCGCACGCTGGAAACCGCGCTGAAGGAATGCGCGGACACGGAGATCATCCGCCAGTTTGAAGCGCTGGAACGTTCGCGGCGCATCGACGCACCGGAACTGTTGAGCCGCTCCACCGACCGGCTGGCGCGGCAGAATGAGATGCTGGCGCGGCTCGCCCCGTCGGGCGAACGGCCGAACATCTCCGCGCTCGCCCGTGAGTTCAAGGTTGCCCGGCGCACCATCATCCGCGACCTGCAGGAGCTCATCCGGCGCGGCCAGTTGCCGGCCGCCATCTATCCGGAATGGGAAAATCCCGCCGCCGACAAGGACTGAAACCGGCATTCCCTGCCGGGATGGAATGACTTTAGGAGTTTTTTACGAAATGAAAACAGCCTTCCGGCAACGCGATTTTTTCTGGCACACGAGTTGCAGGCATGCAGGCGTGGCCAGAAAATTTCACAATCAAAGTTTCGCACCGGGCTTGGCGACCGCCGCAACGATGAACCTGCGGATGGCATCGTTTCAATTGGCGTCCATCGGGGTGCCGCCGCGCGCCCAGCGCGTGCACCAGCCGCGCCGCCGCCTGTCCGTCGAGTGTTTGGAACAGGCCCCGCAAACGGTGAAAATTAGACATGCCAGCCAGAAGTTGGACACCGTCACCGCGGAACTTCCAGCGGTATCGCTTCAGTGCGTTCCGTGAACTCCACCTGCTCGTAGCCCGCCCGGTTCAAGAATACCGCCAGTTCCAGCCGTGCCCGTTCGGCGGCATCCCGCAAAATCCCCGCATCGCGTGCCGACCGGCGGATGTCATCCACCGCCGCCTGCCGCGCCGAGGTTTCCAGGTCCTTGTCGAAACTGCGCATGAAGCCGCGCTGCCAGTCGATCACCTTGGTTTGCTTTTCATCGAGGTACGCATCGGTGATCTCCGCCAGGGGCAGGTGGATGATGATCTTTTTGCCGGAGATGGTCACGTCGCCCGGCTGTAACCGCTTCAGATTGATGCCCGCCTTGACGTTGCCTTGCGCCAGCAGGAGCAGGCGGTTTTCCCCCTGAAAAAACTGGCCCAGCGTCGTATCCGGCGGCGCGGTCTCGATGACCACCTTTTGCATCACATATTTTACCGTCACCAGGTCGGCCAAGGTCTGGATCTGCTGCACCACGGTGGTGGTGTTCTCCATCTGCGGCCCGCCATGCCTCGCCAGCAGCTTGAAGCCAAGCCACGCCCCGGTGGCAAAGATCAAAAAGATCAGCGCCATCATGCCCAAGGTTTTTAACATCCGCATGGCGGAAAAATAAGTCGCTGCGGACAGGAAGCAAGCCGCATTCTGGCGCCCGCCGTCCAACCCCGCCGCTTTTTCTGGACAAATTTCCCGGTTGGGAGCAAAGTCGGAACCTGAAACCGGAAACAACCCGCTGAGTTTTGGACTCGGCACCAGCTTGCAAAACCTATGTCCTTGCTGCCTGTAAAAGTTGTCTGTCGCTGCGGCCAGAAATATTCCTTCGAAGTCGAGCCGGTCAACGGCCGGATGCCCCAGACCATCGCCTGTCCCGTCTGCGGCGCGGATGGCACCGCCTCCGCCAACGAGATCATCGCCCGCAGCCTGTCCGTGTCGCCGCCGCCCCGGCCCGCGCCCAGCCTTGCCCCCGCGCCGGCACCAAGCCTGGCCCCTGCGCCCGCACCGGCTTACGCACCCGCGCCCGTGCCGGTTGGCGCTGCACGGACGCAAACCGCCGCCGCCCCGCCGCCCGCCCCGGTCGCGCCGCTGGCCCCGGCCGCCCGGCCGACCGCGGCCGAAGGCATTTCCCGGATCGCCCGTGAACTGAAAGCTCACGCTGGCGAGGAAGAGGAGGATAAATGGAAATGGTGGTACTACATCCTCGCGGGCATCTGCATCGGTGGCTATTCCATCTGGCAATTTTACAATACGCACCAGCCCAAAGTCCTTGGTGAACTTTTCATCTCGGTCCTGGCCATCGCCATCGGCGTCTGGAGTTATAAGAGCAAACGGAAAAAACAGCAGTGAGGAGCGGATCGAGTTAACGAGTTGGAGCGTTGGAGAGTTGAAGGGGTTGGGAACACCGGCCGGGTATAACTCGTTGATATGTGCTGTCAGACGCACAGTTGTCGGATTTGATAACCGGTCTATGATGCGAGGAAATCGTTCAATCCTATGAAACACATCCTCCTCGTTTCCGCCCTGTCCGCCCTGCTGGCAATTTCCGCGCAGGGGCAAGGTACCATCAAGTTCAGCAACGACAGCACCACCAAGATCAGCACCAATGCCGTGGTGGGTGGCGCGGCCACCGGCTTTACCTCCAGCCTCGGCCTCAATCCTCAATACCGCTTTGCCCTGTTCCGTTCCACGAACGCAACCACCGTGAACGGCCAGGCCGCCGCCATCGCCGGCGGCACGAACGTCAACTATGCCTTCAGTGACGCAAATTGGACATTGGTGAGCTATGGCTCGAACACCGCGTCTGGCCAGTTCGTCAGTGCGGGTGCCGATATCTTCGGGAGGACTGCCGTTCCTGGTGTGGCGGGCGGCTCCGCCGCGCAATTCGTCGTCATCGGTTGGTCCGCGAATGACGGCACGACCATTGCCAACCTGCAAAGCTGGTTCAATGGCGGCAACCCGGGCTTCTCCGGCTGGATTGGCCAGTCGGACGTCAGCGGGGCCATCACCCTCGGCACCAGCACCGCCGCCACCCTGTTCAGCACCAGCGCGCCCGGTATCAAGGGTTTCATCTTGGGGCGCATTGATCCCCTGGCTTCGGTGTCGCCGGTCATCACGGTGCAGCCCGTGAATAAATCCGTGCCCGTCGGGGGCACCACAAGTTTCTCGGTGAGCGCCTACGGCACGCCCGCTCCGACCTATCAATGGTACTACAACACCAGCACCCTCATCACGGGTGCCACCGGCTCCACCCTGTCCCTCACCAACGTCCAGATGTCCGATGCCGGCACCTATTCCGTGTTGATCTCCAATACCGCCGGCTCCACCAACAGCTTCGCCGCCACGCTCACCGTGACCGCTCCTTCGGGCAACGGCTTCGTGGTCTTTGCGAACACCACCGCCTCGGCGACCCGGATCTACACCAATTCCGCTGTCGGTGGCCCGGCCACCGGGCTTACCGGCAGCACGCCCTATTACTTTGCCTTGTACGGCTCCACCAACGCCACCAGCGTGAGCGGCCAGACCGCGGCCATCGTGGGCGGGGCCAGCACCAGCTACGCCTTCAACGACGGCTCCTGGACCCTCGCCGCCTATGGCACCAACTACGTCATGACCACCACCAGCAACTATTTCCAGGGCATGTTCAAGAGCGCGAATGCCAATGGCGTGGGCCGCACGCCCGTTCCCGGCATTCCCCCCGGCGTCCCCGCCCGCCTGGTCGTCATCGGCTGGTCGGGCAACATCGGGACGACCGTCGCCGATCTGCAATCCTGGTTCAACGGCGGCAGCCCGGCCTCGGATGGCTGGATCGGCCAGTCGGCGGTGAGCGGCTCCCTGATCCTCGGCGATGGCGCCAGCATCCCCACGCCCCCGTCGTTTGGCGCGGTGGCCCCATATCTGCAAGGTTTCACCCTGGGCCTGGTGTCGCCCGTCGCCCATGCCTCGTACCAGATACCCTACGCGCCGCCGGCCCTCGTGCAAACCACCCAAAATGGAACTCTCGTCAGGCTCTCTTGGCTGACCGCCTCGGGCAATTTCGGCGTCCAGTCGGCCGATAGCCTCGCCGGCCCTTGGAGCGACACCGGATACGGCGTCACCAACGACGGCACGACCTCGTCCGCGAGTGTGCCGCCTACCGACGCGCACAAATATTTCCGGCTCGTCGCCCAATAAACGGCCGTCTGTTCCAGGTACAGAACAGTTGACCGGGCCAAACCCTTCATCACTTGGGTGTGAAGGGTTTGGCTTTTGATTGGAAAATGGAATCTGATACCATGTGCCCATGATGCGGGTGGGATTTATTTTTGGACTGCTGGCGCTGGTGGTATTTATGGGATGCGCGCCGGTTCCGGAGCAGAGGGTTCCGGCCACGGCCATAGTTCGCGTGACGCGCGGCAATCCCCCGGAAACAAATGATTTTTCTGCTAACAGCGGGATGGACATTTTTAACTCGTATGATTTTGCGGACCACGCCGGTAAAACGCTCGAACTTTCAAAGTTATGGGGGGTATCAGACATTGATGCTGCCACAACAATTGTAAAATCCCTTACGGTGCGGGTTGGAAATGATCCCGGCTCAATTGTTATCACGCTGAAAGGGATTGAGCATTCTTTGGCAGTCAACATTTTGAACGATCTATGCACCAATGCCGCAGGGCGACAATTTTCGGAATCCGTCAATGGCGGAAAGCCGGAGCCAATGCACATCTCCATTATCCAACTGCCCAAATGACCCGCTGTCTGGCTGGCAACGGAATATGCCGCTCCTGACGGAGCTGGATTTTGTTTGGAACGATAAACTACAAATATGTCGCGCCTACGGCGCTCAACCGCCTCATCCTTCCCCAATCTGTGTTCGCTGTGTCTGCCAGTGCGGCTCGCACTCCGTGGTTGAAAACTTTCCCCGTTTGCGTCCGTCACATAAAACGCTAGACTCCCTCCATGACTTTGCCCGGATTCCCCATCGCCCGTCCGCGCCGTTTGCGCACCTCGCCCGCCTTGCGCCGTCTCGTGGCCGAGACCACGCTGAACGTCAACCAGCTCGTCCTCCCGCTCTTCGCGCGCAGCGGCAAAAAACTCCGCCGCCCCGTCGCCGCCATGCCCGGCGTCTTCCAGCTCTCGCCCGATGAGATCCTGCGCGAAGCCGCCGCCGCCCACGCCGCCGGCGTCCCCGCCGTCCTGCTCTTCGGCATTCCCGATAAAAAGGACGGCAAGGCCTCTGGTGCCTACGCCGCGAACGGCATCGTGCAACAAGTCGTGCGCCTGCTCAAAAAAGAGCTGCCCTCGCTCCTCGTCATCACCGATGTCTGCCTCTGCGAATACATGGAGCACGGCCATTGCGGCATCGTCCAGCGCGGCAAAATTCTGAACGACCCCACGCTGAAACTTCTCGCCCGCACCGCCGCCAGCCATGCGGAGGCCGGCGCGGACATCGTCGCGCCGAGCGACATGATGGATGGACGCGTCCGCGCCATCCGCGCCGAGCTGGACAAGGACGGCTTTGCCGACACGCCCATCATGAGCTACGCGGCCAAGTTCGCCTCCGCCTTCTACGGCCCGTTCCGCGAAGTCGCCGAGTCCGCGCCCAAGTTCGGCGACCGCCGCAGCTACCAGATGGACGCCGCCAACGCCAACGAGGCCCTCCGCGAAGTCGCCCTCGACATCCAGGAAGGCGCGGACATCGTCATGGTCAAGCCCGCGCTCGCGTACCTCGACATCATCCATCGCGTGAAAACGGAATTTGGCCTGCCCACCGCCGCCTACGCCGTCAGCGGCGAACACGCCATGATCAAGGCCGCCGCCGCCAACGGCTGGATCGATGAACGCGCCGTCACCCTCGAAAGCCTGCTCGCCATGCGCCGCGCCGGGGCGGATATCCTCATCACGTATGCGGCGATGGATGTGGCGAAGTGGATCAAGTGACTTTGCGCTCGCATCACCGCCGATATCCTTGGGCGTTAAATGTTGAATATTGGGCATTGAATGTTTCCCGTTTGTAATTCTCCCCGCAGTCGTAATTCATGAACTCGTGTGGCGACATTAAATTCATGTTTTGAAACTCCCCGGCTGTTAATCACTGTTATTGACTGTTAATCGCTGTTTTTTTTTCAGCCCCCTTTGGAAGCGTCCATAAAGGTGGAGTTTGTCGCGCCCGGTCGCGCCATGGCGCAGCGAAGGCGGCTTCGGCTGGTGGCCCGTCCGGCACGGACCTGCGAGGCAGGCACTTTGTGGCTTGGCCATCCTTTTGACACCCATATCTCCAGCCGTCCGGTGAACCCACCAGCGTCTTGGACTGCGGGACCGCTTTCGCCTGCAACCATAACCATTCATATAATCCGCAGACACCACCCGCAAGCCGACGTTGGCAGGGCTTGGTTGCCAGTGCGGCTCGCACCCGTACGCCAGCACCTTTTTTGGTCTGACAAAGCCTGACAAAGCCTGACGGACCTTGACGTTCAAGGCCTTGCCCGCGCCCCAAGCCCAAGATCCGGGCCCCTAGACGCCAACCCCTTGTGGTGGCCGTCCGCAAGGACCGTCTATCAACCCCTGTCGCGCCGAAGTTCGGCGTAGGCGGAATCAACTCTCCACTATCAACCATGTCTATCATCCCCCAACCCTACCTCAGCCCAAAGATTCCTTCATTCCGAATACATTCCGATTCTTTCCGACTTCATTCCGACCGCGCAATCAGTGGAGCGCGGCATCCATCCTCCATCCTCACCACGCCGTGATGTCCCAGCC
>DATHQS010000097.1:0-12861 GCA_035482455.1 Candidatus Acidiferrales bacterium
CTAAATGGCGGAGGACGCGGCGGGCAGGCAGTGACATTCTGCCCGTATCATTTCAGAGGGGGACTTGGAAAAACAGAAAATTCCCTATTAGCAACGCGTTCTGTCAGCCAGCCATCACCGCTTCGCCGTCCAGCGGATGGCTTGGGCGAGGAGCTTTTGGAAATTGGGATCGGTGTAGCAGCCGTGGCCGAGGATGGTGCCAAAGACGCGGGATTTCTTCTCGGTGCGATACCACGCCAGCCATTCACCACCGGTTTTCAATTTCAGCAGTGGTGTGGAATTTCCGGCCATGTGCATGTTGTAATAGCGTTCATCGTGCAGAACGAAGTCCTTCAGGCCGGCGGTGATGGGATGATGGGTGGCGACGATGACGGGGATGTCGATGTTGCCCTTGTAGGTCGAGGAGGTGATGCCGTTGGTGATCTGCGCGTCGAGATACACGTATTTGCCGCCGGCGATGCGCTCATACTCCGGCCACATCGGGTACGAGAGGTAGGCGTGATGCAACACGACCACGCCGATGCCGCGGTCGAACAGCGCCAGAAAGCGCGCCTTCTGGGCGTCGGTGATGTTGCTGGGCGAATCGTAAAGGATCACGACGTCGTAGCTGAACAGGTCGGGCCGGTCGTAGCCTTCGGCGGCGGCGACCTGTTTGTCGGCAGTGAAGGTGATGTCCGGATTGTTGGAGAACATCTGGAAGAACGGTGCGGCCTTGAAGCCGTGGCCGCCGGTCAGCACGAGCACCTTGATCTTTTTATCGGCGTGTTGCTGCGGCGAGGCGCAACCGGTGATGAGGGCGAGCAGCAGGGTGCAGAGCAGGAATGGTTTCATGGTGGATCGCAGAAATCGTGGCCAGGGCGGATTTAAAAGGCAAGGGGCAGGGAGCTAACGAATGTTCTAGGCTGGCGGGCAACCGGGGTTATTCGCTTTTACCCCTGCGGCAAACCAGATAGTTTTCCAAGCGCATGAATCCAGCAGCACTCTTGGAACAGGGTCTTGCCGCACATCGGGCCGGCCAGTTGGAGCAGGCCGGGGCGGTTTACCGGCAGATGCTTGAGCGCTGGCCCAAGCATCCCGATGCCCTGTTTCTGCTTGGATTGGTGGTTCAAAATGGCGGCAACCATGCGGAAGCGATCGGGCTGTTCGCCCGGGCGGCCAAGGCGGAGCCCAGACTGGCCAAGGCGCATTTGCAACGCGGGTTTTCCCTGAATGCGCTGGGACGGCAGGAGGATGCGGCGGCGGCGTTCAAGGCGGCCATCGCCGGGCAGCTAACCTTGGCGGAGGCGCATCATCAACTGGGCAACACCCGGCGGACACTCAACCGGTTGCCGGAGGCGCTGGCCAGCCTGCGGGAAGCCACCCGGCTCGCGCCCGCCGACACCGTGTTTTGGTTAAGCCGGGGCATGGCGTGCATGGACGACCGGCAGTTTGCGGAGGCCGTGGAAAGTTTTCAACAGGCGGTGAAGCTGGACGGTTCCTTGCCCGAGGCGCGGGAAATTTTGGGCCAGGCGCTGATGGCCCTGCAGCGGAACGACGAGGCGCGCGAGCAATTGAAGGAAGCGCTCCGGCTGCGGCCCGATTTCGCCGAGGCGCACCATGATCTGGGACGGATTTGCCTGGAAGAGGGATTGTTGGCGGAAGCCGTGGGGCATTACCGCAACGCGCTGGCGGTCAAACGGTCGCCGGATACCCACACCAATCTCCTGTTCCTGCTGAATTACC
The DNA here is from genome assembly GCA_035482455.1 of Candidatus Acidiferrales bacterium. Lineage (GTDB taxonomy): Bacteria > Verrucomicrobiota > Verrucomicrobiia > Limisphaerales > UBA11358 > UBA11358. The sequence continues at coordinate 1,723 of DATHQS010000097.1, forward strand.
TGCCGGAAACCACGCCCGAAAAACATTTTGCGGAACACCGGCGCTGGTCCGAATGGTTTGAGCAACCGCTGCAGAACACCCGGCAGCCCCATGCCAATGATGCCACGCCGGGCCGGCGGCTGCGGATCGGTTATGTTTCCCCCGACCTGCGCGATCATCCGGTCGCCTCATTCTTTGAGCCCGTCTTGAAGCAGCACAATCGGGAAAACTTCGAGGTGTTTTGTTATTCAACTGCCAAGGCGTCAGATGCGGTTACCCAGCGGTTGCGTGGGCCAGCCAGCCAATGGCGGGACATTCATGGGGTGCATCCGGACAAGGTGGCGGAATTGATCAGGCAGGATGGGATTGATATTTTGGTGGATCTGGCGGGTCACACGACGGACAACGGACTGCTGGTTTTTGCCCGCAAACCCGCGCCGGTGCAGGTGACCTGGATCGGGTATCCCAACACAACCGGCCTAGAGGCGGTGGACTATCGCCTGACCGACGCCATCACCGATCCGCCGGGGCAAACCGAGCAATGGCACAGCGAGCGGCTCCTAAGATTGCCGGAAACTTTTTCCTGCTATTGCGCCCCGGCCGAGAGTCCGGCGGCCGGTGCGTTGCCCGCGCTGGCGAACGGGCATGTCACATTTGGCAGTCTGAATAATTTCCGCAAGCTGAGCGAACCGACCGTTGAACTCTGGGCGCGCCTGTTGCGTGAAATGCCGACGGCGAGGCTGCTGTTGAAATCGCAGGGGCTGAACAATCCCAAGACGGCGGGACGTTTGCGCGACCAGTTTGTGCGCGCGGGAGTTGCGCCTGAACGGGTGGAGTTGCTGGGCGCGGGGCTTACCAAGGAACAGCACATGGGATTGTATAACCGCGTGGATATCGGCCTGGATCCGTTTCCGTACAACGGCACCACCACGACGTGTGACGCATTATGGATGGGTGTGCCGGTGGTGACGCTGGCGGGCAGGACCCATGTGGCGCGGGTCGGGCTGAGTCTCGTGTCGCATCTTGGATTTCCGGAGTGGGGGGTTGAAACCGCGGATGCGTATGTGGCGAAGTGCCGGGAATTGGCCGGAGACCTGGCCGGGCTGGCGCAAGTGCGTTCAGGACTGCGCGAGCAAATGCGGCAAAGCCCGCTTTGTGATGCGGTGCGGTTTATCGGGCATCTGGAATCTGCCTATGGCTGGATGTGGGAGCGGTGGCGGGCAGAAAAGAAATAAGCGGCACCGCCTGCCAGCATTGATTTACGCAATCATCCGCGCGATTCCGAACGCCGCGGCGGCGGCGAGGCCGCCGATGACGGTGGTTTGCAGGCCGCTGCGGAGCATGGACACGCCGGTGAACCGGCCCTTGATCGCGCCAAACGTCCCCAAGGCCACGAGGGTGACACCGATGGAGACTTCGAGCGCGCAGTGGGCGTCGCCGATAAAAATATACGCGCTCAAGGGAATGAGCCCGCCCACGATGTAAGACAGGGCGATGGTCAGCGCGCTCTTCCACGCGCGGCTGGGCTCCGGTTTTTCCAGGCCGAGTTCGAAGCGCATCATGAAATCCACCCAGTCCTTCGGGCGTTTGCGCAGCGCCTCGACGACGGCGGCGCTTTCCTCATCGGTGAGGCCGTAGGTCTTGAAGATGTCCTGAACTTCGCGCGCCTCGATGTCGGGCACGGTGACGATCTCCTCCTCCTCGCGTTTGCGTTCGCTGTTGTAATGTTCGGCATCGCTGCGCGCGGCGAGGTAGCCGCCCAAACCCATGGCGATGGAGCCGGCGGCGATCTCCGCAAAGCCGGCGGCCAGGATGAGGTGCGAGGAGGAGATGGCCCCGGTCAGGCCCGCGGCCAGCGCGAAGGGAACGGTCAGGCCATCGGACATGCCGATGACGACATCGCGCACGGATTCGCCGGCGGTGAAATGTTTTTCGATATGCGGTGTTTGCGGCATGGGAATGGCGTCGGATTGGACACAGGCAAGCTACGATTATTGTGATTTAATAAAAGGAAATTTACAGGTGGCATAAGGCCGGCGATATGCGAATAGATTTGAGGCGGTAGGGCGCGTCGCTCCGCGCGCGCCGTCATGGCATGTCCGTGCGGGTTGAATTTTCCATGGCCCTCACGAAGCTTTGGTTGGCAATCAACGGGCGGGATGATCAGTTTGGTATCGTTGCAGGCGCGGCGCGCGCGGAGCGACGCGCCCTACCTGCGCGTTTTGATCACGCTCCTGTCTTCGGTTTGACTGGCATTGCTGCTGCCTGTGCGGGTTTGCGCTGGCCCCAATATTCCACGAGGCGGTAGACGAGGAGGAGGGCGAGGATGGCCATGAAGACAAGGGGCTGACGGACGTCTTTCTTGGTCTGCATGTAGTAATGGATGACCCCGGCGATGCCGGCGACGTAGGCGAGCCGGTGCAAGGCCCGCCAGCGTTTGCCGCCGAGCCGCTTGATCATGGCGTTGGTGGAGGTGACGGCGAGCGGCACCATGACGAACAGCCCGATGCTGCCGTAGATGAGATACTGGCGTTTGACCATTTCCGAGAGGGTGCTGGAAACGCTGAACGAGCGATCAAAGCAAAAGAAAATCAGGAAATGCAGGGACGCATAAAAGAAGGCGTACAGCCCGAGCGTGCGCCGGGCGAAGATGATCCAGTTCCAGCCGCTGAGCTTGCGCAGCGGGGTGACGGCCAACGTCAGCATCAGAAAGATGAGCGCGAGCAGGCCGGTGGTGAGGATGGCGAAATTGACCGGGTTGGCGCCGAGCTGATGATGCCAGGCATCCCAGCCCAGCAGCACGGCGGGCACGGCGCAGTTGACGAGCACGAGCAGCCGGGCGAAACGCAGGTTTTTATCAGTCATGGCGTCAGGTTGAGGGTCAGAAATTTTTACGCAGGTCCATGTCCGCGTAGAGATGTTCGACCTGATCGGCGTAGCCGTTGAACGGCAGGGTGGGGCGGCGGCCGGATGCGCCGATGCGCTGCTCGGTGGCCTGGCTCCAGCGCGGATGATCCACTTCCGGATTCACGTTGGCGTAGAAGCCGTATTCGTTGGGCGCGGCCTCGTTCCACGTGGTGCGCGGTTGCGCGGCGACGAGCTTGATCTTGACGATGGACTTGATGCCCTTGAACCCGTATTTCCACGGCACGACGAGCCGGATGGGTGCGCCATCCTGCGGCGGCAGGGCGTTGCCATAGATGCCGCTGGCGAGAAGCGTGAGCGGATGCATGGCTTCATCCAGGCGCAAGCCTTCCACGTAGGGCCAGTTCAGGACGTTGTCGCGCTGGCCGGGCATGCGTGAGGTATCGAGCAGCGTTTCGAAGGCGACATATTTGGCAGTATCAAGCGGCTGGACGGCTTCAAGCAATTTGGACAGCGAGAATCCCGCCCACGGAATGACCATGGACCAGCCTTCGACGCAGCGCATGCGATAGATGCGTTCCTCCGGCGGGCTGAGCTTCAGCAATTCATCGATGCCAAACACTTTTGGCTTCTGCACCAGGCCTTCGACCGAAACCTGCCAGCCCTTGGTATCGAAATTGGCGGCGGCGCTGGCGACGGCTTCCTTGTCCGTGGAGAACTCGTAGAAATTATTGTAGTGGGTGATGTTCTCGAAGGAAGTGGCCGGCTCGTCTGCGTGAAAACCATTGGGCGCGTTGGTGCCGTCCGTACCGGTCGCGGCGGGCGTGAGATTGGCGAGCTTGGCGGTGCGGACCTTGCCGGCGCCGGGATGATTGAGCTGCCGGTAGACGAGGCCGGTGGCGACGGCGCTGGCGGCGAGGATGCCGGCCTCGAGGAATTTCCGGCGGTTGAGATAAACGCTTGGAGGCGTGACCTCGCCGGGCGAAATTTTATCGGGCGTTTTCAACGGGTGAACGATGTGGTTGTGGTTGCTGCCATCATGTATGCGTAAGTCGTGCGCCTCCGGTCAAACCTTACGCACAAAGTGGCATAATTTACCGGACGTTCAAATGGAATCGCGCATGGCCTTGCCGCCGGCGACGGGTGAGAGGACGGGGATTCAGGCCGCGATTCTGCCGGGCAGGTGGCGGGAAAAAAGGCGAAGTGATGGGGAATGACTAAGCGCCAATGACGAATGACGAAATAAGCTCCAAGCGTCCAACATCCAAGCACCAAACGTCATAGGTAAACGAAAGCGACGCTGAAGCGGTCGCACTCCAAACGCTTCGCGAGGAAATAGGCGGAAGGTGATTTGAGAGTCGTGGGTGGGTGTGGACTCCGTCGCCTGACACTGCGCCCGGCGACGGCCCGGTCGCAGCGCGACCGGGTCTACCTCCAATGTCTAGGCGGTGGCGCTGGCGGAGCCGCGGCCGTGCTCCATGTTGATAAACTGCCTGGTTTCCGCCATGTACCAGACGATGTTGAACCGGCCGATGGCTTCTTTTTTGGCGATGGCCAGGGCGGTTTTGACGCCGCCAAAGTTTTTGCCGTCGGCGGGTTTCTTGGACCACACGTTGCTTTCGGTGAGGTATTCGAGGCTCTCGGCGTTCTCAATGAGGATGTTCATGAAGCGACACACTACGCCATCGGGGCGGATTCGCGGCATGGAATCTGAGATTATCTTTGGAACAACTGCCCGGGTAATGCCGAAGCCCTGATTAAAAGCTCCAAGCGTCCAACATCCAAGCACCAGAGAACATACAAATACCAACTTGCCGGGTCGCCACCTTTGTCAAACTACGGCACGCCAAGGAGGACTGCCATCTCCGGGACGCTTCGCGTCCGCCTGCAGTTGACAATTAGAATGCAACGGGCGGGCGATGAACACGCAGGCGAGCCGCCTGCGCTCCGTGCCGGGCGGCAAACTTTCAGGGCAGCGCGTGGCCGGGAACGCTGCAGGTCGGCACTTCGCCGACGGCGCTGATGGTGTAGACGCCTCCGGCCGGACATTTGGGGAGCTGGCCGTTGATGAGCCGGACGTAGGGCTTGAGATCTTCTGCGGTGCAGGGATCGCCGGTCTTCTTGCCTTTTTCCAGGGCCCATTGGTTTTCGGCGGCATCAAGCTGGCGGAGGTTGTTGATGCAGGCGTTTTCCTGCGCGGTCGTACGCGCCTTGACAAAGTTCGGGATGGCGATGGCGCTCATCATTCCGACCATGGCGACGGCGGGCATCATCACGAGCGCCGCGCCGCTCTGGCTGCCGTTACCGATCGTGTAGCAGCCGGTGGGCGTGTTCTGGCCCACGGAATAGGAGTACTCCGCCTTTTGCGCGCTGAACAGTGAGTTGAAAAATTCCGCCTGTGCCGGCGTGGATTGCCGGCCACCGGACGCGGTCAGGGCCTGCTTCTGGATCTGCATGATGGTCGCGCCGAAACGGGCGCTCATGTAGGTGAACTGGTTGCCGGTCTCCGGCAAGCCCTGTGCGAGATGCTTGAACTCGGCGGTGCTTTTGAGCCCGGGCTTCTGCCCGGCCTTCACGGCGAGGGCATCAACGATGATGGCGTCCGACGAGGCGATGAACAGCCAGCCGCCGGCGCTGCCGGCGCTCGGGCGCAGGTTGATCGCCAACGGCATGGGTACGGGCATCGTGCGCATCTTGAGGCCGTTGGTCTCGTAGGTGATGACACCCTGGTTGCTCTTTAACTGCTCGGCGATGCGGTCGAAGATGATGCTGTCATTGACCTTTACCGCCACAAACAGGGCGGGGTCGGGGATCTGGATGAGGCCGGAGGGCAGGGGGATGGGCACGTTGTTGGAGGGGTCCAGGGTGACCACCAAACCGAACTCGCCACCCAGGGAATGCAGCACGTCATCCCACTTGAGCTTCGTGGCCTGCTCGAACTGCGCGGGAAGCTGGTCGAGCATTTTCTGCGCTTCCGGAAAGCCGGCCTTGGCCGTCTGGTCCTTCACCACCGACCAGACCAGCGGCAGGTTCGCGTCTGAAAAAATGGCGAGGGCCGTGTCCGCAGGCAGCAAATCCAGCCCGTCCAGCGGATGCGGCGCGTTGCCGATCAGTTTCCAGAGGAAACCCGTGCCCTTGCCGGGATAGTGGTGCAGCAGCGCCTTGTTGCGATACATGCCCTTTTCGATCTCGATGGAACTGATGCCGAAGCCGCTGATGTCCTCGATGCCGCTTTCCGCCGTGAGCCGGGTGATGATGTCGAAGGCCTTGTTGATGTTGGCAACATCCTCCGGCTTGGCGTCGGGGAACGAGGTGAAGGTCTTGCGCCAGCCTTCGATCTTGCCGGTGAGGTGTTCCAGCCACTGGGCCGTGCCCAGGTAGAGATAAAAGTTGCCGCCGGGGTCGAGCTGCGAGGTCACTTCGGTGAAGCTGGTCTTGCTCGCGGACGTGACGGGCTGCGCCATGAGGGACAGGGTGGCGATGGCTAACGTGAATGTGAGGAGGATTTTTTTCATGATGTTGTGGGTTCCCGGAAAATTGGCCGTTTCCAAAGCCAACCAGTTTTTTGAAAAAGGTAAAGATAAAAGGCGCCCTGGCGAGCGGATAAAATGGCGGCACAGCGGGCAAAATCCATGCATGGCGGGGGGCGGTCAGTGATCCAAGAGGAAATTACCTGTTAGCCATTCAGCAAACACGCAGAGCACCTCCTCTCCCCGACCCTCTCCTCCACTCCGCGGAGGAGAGGGAGGCAGATGTCGCAGATCCAAGGTGTAGTACCGAGATGCGACCCGGTTGATAACTTACTTGATTTGAGATTCCGGCGGCGGGATGATGCGGTCATGAAAGCCAATAACCGCGGATTCACCTTCATCGCGCTGCTGGTGGTCGTCGCCGTCCTTGCCATCCTTGCGGCCATGTTGCTGCCGGCGCTGGCCGCGGCCAAGAAAAAGGCGCAAAGCATCAGCTGTGTCAACAACCTGAAGCAGTGCGGCCTGGCGTTCCGGATCTGGGAGGGTGACAACAATGACAAGTTCCCGATGTGGGTGCCGGAGGAGAAAGGCGGCACGATGGAGTTCATCAGCGGCGCGGACACGTTCCATCATTTTCTCGTGATGTCGAATGAACTGAGCACACCGAAGATTTTGTGCTGCCCGGCGGACACCGAGCGGACGGCAGCGCCCAGCTTCCGGCGGTTAAGCAATAACAACGTCAGCTACTTCGTGGGGCTCGACGCCAAGGACGATTTTCCGCAGCGCTTTCTGGATGGTGACCGGAACATCACCGGCGAGAGCGAGCCGGAGAACGGCATCCTCAAGCTCGTGCCCGGCCAGCAGGCGAGCTGGACGGCGGCCATCCACAGGAATTCCGGGAACGTCGGCCTGGCGGACGGGAGTGTGATGCAATATGTTAACAGCAGCCTGATGACTGCGTTGCAAAATTCCGGTGACGTGACGAACACGTGGCGGATAGCGCTGCCGCAGTGAGCGGGATGGGGGCCATGCCTTAATCGCGGAGCGCGGCTGTGCACGAAGCGTCAGCCGCAGCGCGTACACATTGCTGCGGCTGGTCTGCGACACAGCCGCGCTCCGGGGATTCAGATAAGGACACCGCCGGAGGCAGGAGCGATTTGTTGCCTGTCCGCGATTGTTTGCTGGCTAATTCCTTCCCATTTCCGGTTTAATATGTCCGTGTCGAACGACATGGAACAACCGTCCAAGCCGCACTGGTTTCGCGTGGTGCTTATTGGGCGCCGGCCGGAGTTCACGGCGCTGCGCATCGTGGTGCTGGTGGTGGTTTGCGTTGTTTTGCGTGAATATGTGCTGCTGCCGATCCGGGTGCAGGGGATTTCCATGCTGCCGACCTATCACACGGGCCAGATCAATTGTGTGAACCGTCTGGCCTATCTCCGGCATGAACCGCAGCGGGGCGATGTCGTTTCCGTGCGGCTCGCGGGCGACAGCATCATGCTCATGAAACGCATCATCGGCCTGCCGGGGGAATCGGTTGCGTTTCACAAGGGGAAGACCTATATCAACGGCGAACTCCTGGACGAACCTTATTTGAAAAACTCCTGCGACTGGGAAGCGGGGCCGTTTGAATGCGCCACGAACGAATATTATGTGGTGGGAGACAACCGTTCGATGCCGTTCGTCCTGCATACCAAGGGACGCGCCGAGCGGGAACGCATCGTGGGCAAGGTGTTGTTATGAAGATTGTCATCCGTCTTTTCCTGCTGGTGGCGGTGGTGGCGCTGGGCTGGTGGCTGTGGACGGTGTGCTTTCCCAGCCCGGAGAAGGCCGTTTTGAAGCGCATGCAGAGCCTCGCGGAATTGCTGACGTTCAAATCTGACATCACCCCCATCGGCCGCGCGAGCCGGGCGTCCGACTTTATCAGTTATTTCAGCGTGGACACCGAGATCGTGGTGAATGTGCCGGAGCTGGGGGCGCACACGTTTTCCGGCCGGGACGAGGTCCGGGAGGCGGGCAATGGCGGTTTCGCAACGGTGCCGAGCTTGGCGGTGTCCTTCCTGGATGCGACGGCAAAGATCGGCCCGGACAAGCAGACGGCGGACGTGAGCTGCACGCTGAAGGCGACGGTGGGCAACGACAAGGATTTCGGCGTGCAGGAGCTGCGCTTCAAATTGAAGAAGATCGAGGGCACGTGGCAGATCACGCGGGCGGAGACGGTGAAGACGTTGAAGTAGGCTGGCCCACACCGGATGCGATTTGTAGCAGCTCCGGAGCGCGGCTCTGTGAGCCGCAGGACCTTGGCCCGTCGAAAGTCGTTCGGATTAAGTGAAACTTCTGGAAAGGTCGGATGTTCCTGCGGCTCACAGAGCCGCGCTCCGTAAACAGGTGTTCCGCAGCTTGCGAAATCACGCTCTGCTTGCATAATTGACCGCAAAATGGAACTGCGTCATCTGCGATATTTTGTGGCCGTGGCGGAGGCGTTGAATTTCACCAAGGCCGCCGTGCGCATGCGGGTGGCGCAGCCGGCCTTGAGCCGTCAGGTCTCGGATCTGGAGGAAGAGCTGGGCGTTGACCTGCTGAAACGCACTTCACACGGCGTTCTGTTGACGGCCGAGGGGAAAATGTTCCTGGAGGACGCGCGAGCCATGCTCAAGCACGCTGACGAATCCGTGGCCAAGGTGCGCGCGCTGGCCCGCGGCGAACTGGGCGAACTGCAGGTCGGATACTTGCCGCCGCTGGATCTGCACATCCTGCCCCGCGCGCTTGCGGAATTTCAAAAAGCGACACCGGGGGTGAAAGTTGTGCTGCATGATCTGGGCAGTGATGAAATCTGCAATGAGTTGCGCAACGGAACATTGCATCTTGGCCTCATGATGCAGCCGAGTGAGGAAACCAACGCGGGAATAGAATTCGAGGAGGTTGGCCGCTATCCTTTCTTCGTGGCGATGGCGTCAGGTCATCCGTTGACGAGGATGAATGCGGTTTCCATCGAAACGCTGGCGCAGCAGCCTTTGGTCGTCCTTGACCGCCGGAGGAATTCTGAATTTCACCGGATCTTAAAACGCGTTTTTGCGCCGCTGCGTCCCAACATCGCCACGGAAAGCGACAGCATGAATTCGCTGATCACGGAGATCAACGTCGGGAAATGCGTGGCGGTGGTCAGCGAGGCCTTCAAGCAGGCCGTCGGATCGCGGCTAGTGTATCGCAAATTGGCCGATACCGGGGTGGCCATGTGCGTGGGCATTGCGCGGGCAAAAAATGGCGACCTGCCGCCGGCGGCGGAAAAACTTTGCGCCACAATCCGGAAGGCCACCAAAGTCTGACGGACCCGTCCGCCTTGGACGGGAACGTCTGAAGTGATGGCGAATTCTTCGTCGCTGGTTCAACGCTTGGCGAATGCGCCCGCCAATTGTCCGACCAAAACGGCAAAGGGCATGTCCAGCGCCCCATACACGGGGCCGGCTTTTGGACTCGCGTTATCCTTCAGCATTTCCACGGCGACGGTGGAATAGTCGATGACGATGACGCCGGCTTGAACCATGCGCATCAGGCCGGTGACGCGTTTGGTTTCGCTGAAAGTGCCGGAGGCATCAATCACGCCATAGGCGTCGTAGCCCATCCCGGTCGCATGGATGGCGGGCAAAGCCAGACAGACTTCCGTTGAAACGCCGGCGATGATGAGCTTCTTGCGCCCGGCCGCCTCCACGGCCTTGGCAAACCGGGGTTCGTCGAAGGCGTTGACCGTGGTCCGGTTGATGATTGAAATTCCGGGCAACGCTTCGGTCAACTCCGGGATGACCGGCCCCCACATCTCCGGCGAGGTGGCCGTCACGATGATCGGCACGCCCAGCACCTTGGCGGCTTTGGCCAGGGCGACGACGTTATGTTTCAATTCCCCCACCGGGATGTCCCGGACGCCGGTGAACAATCCGACTTGATGGTCAATGAGGAGCAGGGCGGCATTTTCCGGCGTAAGCCGCTCCGAATATCTTTTGGTTTCCATAATTTTATTTGTTTCGTGTTTTGGTTTGCAGTTCGCGTTTCCACCATATTTTCACCGCGGCTAAAGCGGAAATACCTTGTTGCTTGGCTGGCCATACCGATTTGGTATGCTGGCGCCCATGGAACTCCGTCACCTGCGATATTTCGTGGCCGTCGCCGAGGAGCAGAACGTGACCCGGGCGGCGGCGCGGCTGCATGTGTCGCAACCGCCAGTCAGCCGGCAAATCCGGAATTTGGAGGATGAACTCGGCATCGCCCTTTTTGAGCGTGAGGCAAACGCCGTGCGGCTTACCGAAGCCGGCCGTGCTTTTCTGACGGAAGCCCGCAACCTCTTGCGGCGCGCGGAGGATGCCGTCGAAATGGCGAAGGCCGTGGCCGGGGGAAAGCGCGGCGAAATCCACGTCGGTTACGCACCGTCGTTGACGGTGGAGCTCCTGCCGCGCGCGCTGAAATGTTTCCGGGAGTCCAACCCAGGGGTGCGTGTGCAGCTTCACGATTTGTCCACACAGGGAATGTTGCACGGACTGACGGTGGGAAAGCTGCAGGTGGCCATGCTGGTGCGGGTGCCGCCGAAAGTTTTGACGGGATTCATTTTCGAGGAATTGCTGCAGCTGCCGGTTTGCGTGGCCATGCATCCGGCGCATCCGCTGGCAAGGGCGCGCAAAGTCGGGCTGGAACAGGTCGCCAAAGAACGTCTTGTTACCTTCACGCTTGCGGACTATCCAGAACATCACGCTTGGATTGCAGGTTTGTTTGCGCCACTGAACCGCCTGCCTCAAATCGTTGAGGAACACGACAGCATCACCAGCCTCATCGCCGCGGT
>DATHQS010000098.1:0-11381 GCA_035482455.1 Candidatus Acidiferrales bacterium
ATCCGTGCGCACCAGCGTGGGCGGATTCGTGAACGTCTTCAACTGGCTCGTGTAATACGCGCCGGTCAGCCCTATGCCCGTCCCCACCGTGTTCGTGTTGATGAAGGTCGCGGTCGTCGCCGTGCTGTCCAACGCGCCCGGCTTGATCGCCGCGGCACACAAACCGACCGTGTTCGTGATCAGCACTGGCCCCGTGTACAGCGTGGAGCCGTCCGTCGGCACCGTGCCGTCCTGCGTGTAATAGATCGCCGCGCTCGGCGTGGCGTCCGTGATGGTCACGGAAATCGAATTGGTAAAAATCGCCCCCGCCGGGAGGATCGCGGGCGCGGACAGGAACGTCCCCACGCCATATACCGCCAGCGAGTATTGCGCGCCCACATACACCTTGCCGTTGGCCACCACCGGCACCGCGAATTTTACCGCGCCGCCCGGCTGGTCGCGCGTCGCGACCGTGGCGCTGCTGTACAGTTCCTGGGCCACGTTCGTGGCGTTGAACGCGTGCAAGATGGCCGGCCCGCTGCTGTCAAACGCATCCGTCTGCAACGCCCACACGATGCCGTTGTTCGTGCCGTTGGCGGATACCGTCGGCGTCGCGCCCGGAAAGCCGAAGGTAAAACCGCTTTGCCCGACCGGCGTCGTGCCGATGTGCGCGTTGGTAATGGCGAACGCCTTCAACGTGTCGTTCACACCGATGTAGTATAGCTTTTTGTTGAAGTACGCCGGCGTGTCAAAACCGCCGTTGAGGGCGCCGGGAATGGATTGCACGATCGCGCTGTCGGTCGCATGGTATTGCCGCATGTATTCGCGGTTGATGAGATAGATGGTGCCTGCCTTGCCGGAGCCGACCAGCAGATGCTGGTTCGTCGTGCCGCCGCCCACTTCATCCGGCAGCACCACCGCGCCGCCCGACCCCAGGTCCTGGTCCGCGGCGGACAGCGCCGCTTGGTCGAATGGCGTGAAATAGTCCGCCACTTTCAGCCCGTTTGTTGAAGACAATTTCAGGAACGTGTCCCCGTAATCGCCATTCGTGTTCGCATCAAACGTGCCGTTGCCGGTGATGCAATAAATATTGTTGCTCGCATCGACGGACGGCCCGCAGCCCGCCGGCCAGATGCCGCCCAGCCCGCCGTTCGGCGTGGTGTTGAAGGCATTGCTCAACGTTAGCGTCTGCGCATCGTACCCCAGCAGCCAGCCGTGATACGGCCCGAAATCGCAATGCGCCGCGGACCCGACATAGACCACGCCGTTGTTCAGCAGCAACGCCGCGCGGTTGAACTGCGTGAACGGGTCGAACGGCACATGGCCCAGGTTGTCGTTGCCATCGCCCGTGCCCGTCACCGTGGCCGACATCTCCGCGGGTCCGCCGAACATCTCCGCGCCATTGGTCAGGTTCAATGCGTGCAGCTTGTGGTGAAACGTGGTCACGCTGTTCGTCACCTGCTTCGTCTTGGCTGAGACATAGATCGCGCCGGTCGCCACATCGATCACCGGCGTGCTCGTGATGCCCACCTCCGGCACCAGGTCATCGCAGCCGATGTCCGTGTCGCTGTCCACCGTCGTGATGCCGTTCGACGGATCGATGAAGCTTGCCTGCCAATACGCCGGCACGTTGCTGTTCGCATCGAACGCATACACGCTGTCATGCTCCGTCGCCACAAACACCACGTCATGCACCCCTTTGCCGGGGATGGCCAGGTTCGTCATGATCAATGGCTGCGCGTAGACGTAGCCATCCACCGTCTGGGTGAAGATCCGGCCGAAGTTCGTGGAACCCACGTTGGCCACGGTGAGCACCGTCTCGTTCGTGTTCTGGCCCGTGCGCGCCTTGTTGTAGTGATACGTCAACACATTGACCGCGCCCGCTTTGGGCAACGTGGACGAAAAGATAAGTGCCAACAGAAAAAACCGGATACAACTCTTAAATTTCGCTGGCATACGTCGCTTTCTATTTGGGGCAACCGGCGCCTGGGTTCGCGCCGTGGTCCGATATTGGACGCCCTAATGATTGAACAAGTGACGGTTTTTTCAATGAATTTCGGGTGGTACTTTAGGATACCCCCAGGAACTGGCGGCTGAACAGTTTCTTCCGCGGCCGGCACGTCGGCACCGGCTGGCGCTCGCGATTAAAATGGCTGAACACGATCTCGTGGGCGAACAATGACACCCATTCGAAGGCCTCCGCGCGGTCGGCCGTCGAGCCGCCGATCAGCTCGTGCTGGCCGTTGCGATGTTTGACCAGCCGCGCGGCGCCAAACTGCTGGACAATGCGGCCGGAGTTACGAGGAACGATGAGATGATTTAGTTTCATGCGATCAGCCTACCCCGGGGGGTTGGACAAAGGCTGTCCAACCTAAAAAATAGTTTTTGGGCAGAAATGACGGCGAATCCTTGGCCCCGGAAAGGTGGACAATGTCGCGCTGCGACGTTGTTTGCCCGCGCAGCGGGCACTTTGAGGCACGACTAACTCTGCGATACCCATGTATTTTTACCGTCCAACCCGCGCAAAGCGTCTGGAGTGCGGTCGCTTCAGCCGCCCCCGCTTTTCCCAGACCCCAGACCCTAGATGCCAGACGCCAGATGACGCATCTTGTCCCCAATGACCCCCAATACATCTTCCCACGCCCTGACAAAATTCTCCGCCCCCTCCGTTTGCAGCCGTTCCGCCAGCGGCTCGAACTCCACGCCCGCGTCATTGAACCGTCGCAGCATCTCCTCGCAGGTACCGCCATCTGCCCCCATGACCGGCCCCAGTTGACCATGATCGGCATACGCCTTCAACGTGGCTTCGGGCATCGTGTTGATGGTGAACGGCGCCGCCAACGCCTTGACGTACAGCGTGTCCGGCGCCGCGGGATCTTTCGTGCCCGTGCTCGCCCACAACAGACGTTGCGGCCGGGCGCCGGCATTGAAAGCGCGCTGCCAGCGGGGCGAACTCAGCAACCCGCGATACGCCTTGTATATCTGATGGGCCATGGCTATCCCCAGCCGGTTCCGCAGATCCGCCGGCACCTGCTCCGCCACCGCCATGTCCCACCGGCTCACAAAAATCGACGCCACCGAACCCACCAGCGGATTCAGCCCGGCATCGATACGCCGTTCCACCCCCCGCATGTACGCCTCGGCGGCCGCCAGATATTGACCGCGCGAAAACAGCAGCGTCACCTTCACCGGAATGCCCGCAACAATCGCCTCCTCGATCGCCACCAAACCGGCCTTCGTGCCCGGGATTTTGATCAACAAATTTTTACGCTCGCCCCGTGTATGCAGGGCGATGGCCGCCTGCAACGTCCCGTCCGCGTCATGCGCCAGCGTGGGCGGCATTTCCATCGACACATAGCCATCCACCCCGTTCGTCCGGTCAAAGACGGGACGAAACAGGTCCGCCGCCCGCGCCAGATCCTCAAACGCCAGGTCAAAGAACAGGTCTTCTCCAGACTTCCCGCGCTTCACGTCCTGCCGGATCGCGCCGTCATAAGCCGCGCTCTCCCGGATGGCGTGTTCAAAGATGGCCGGATTCGAAGTCAGGCCCGTCACCGCAAATTCATCGATGTACTGCTGCAACCGGCCGTTGTTCAACAGGTCGCGCGTGATGTTATCCAGCCAGAGACTCTGGCCCAGCTGATGCAACTGATTGGGAATGTTCATGCGTTGTGTCATCAAACGCTCAAAGGTCCATAAATCGCCCAGTTTCCCAGATTCGTCCAGATTTTTCGCTCAGCCCTGGACACCGCTAGGATAATCCTGTCTCTCCTGTTAATCCTGTCGCCATTTCCGCGCAAACAATCCATCTCTGCAAGTCCGAACAACTCTTCTTTGGCTTGCTTGGGACAATTAAGCCGCTCATAATTTTCAATAATCAGAAGCCGCTTGGTTTCGTGCATTTTAAGATCGAGGGACAAGTCGAATGAAATCAAAGAAATACCGCCTGATGGCATTGCTTGCTGGCACCTTGGCGTTGTCTTCTTTGAATTCGCCCGCACAAACCGCTCCCACCATCAGTACCGAGCCAGCCAGCCGTACGAACGCGGCCGGAACCAGCGCAACTTTCATCGTGACAGCGGATGGCACCGGTCCGTTGACCTACCAATGGTTTTTAAATAGTGCCAATCATCTGGACAACAACGTCATCACAAATATTGCCGGCATCGGTGCCACAAATTTCTCGGGTGATAATGGCGCAGCCACCAATGCCACCTTTAAAGCGCCTCAAGCCCTGGCCTTTGATGTGTATGGCAACTTATATATTGCGGATACAACAAATAACCGCGTCCGCATGATTGACACCAACGGCATCATCAGCACGTTCGCGGGCAATGGCACTGCCACCTACGCGGGGGACGGTGGTCCGGCCACCAATGCCAGCCTTTCAAGACCCCAAGGCATCGCTTTCGATGCCGCCGGCAACCTGTATATCGCGGACCGGAATAATAGCCGCATCCGACGTGTCGGAATCGACGGCGTCATTATCACCGTTGCCGGCAGTGGCACCCGCGGCTACTCCGGCAATGGAATTTTGGCGACAAATGCAAATCTGAGTTTTCCTTCAGGCGTGGCCTTGGATGGTGTCGGAAACTTGTTTATCGCGGACGCTGGTAATCACCGTATCCGCAAAGTGAACACCAGCGGCATCATCACCACGGTCGCAGGCAATGGCACTGCCACCTATGCGGGAGACACCGGTGCCGCCACCAATGCGAGTTTTTCTGGTCCCCAGGGCGTCACTGTGGATGGTGCCGGGAACCTATATGTCGCGGACACCGGCAATAACCGCGTCCGTAAGGTATATGCCAATGGCACCGTTATAACGGTGGCGGGCAACAGCGGTAATGGCTTTTCCGGGGATGCGGGTTCGGCCACCAATGCCGGCGTTTTTGGTCCCACGAGTGTGATTTTGGACAGCATCGGCAACCTATATATTGCTGACCGCAGCAACCACCGCATCCGGAAGGTGGGAATCAACGGCATCATCACCACCTTGGCTGGCAATGGCACCAACACTTACGCGGGTGGCAGCGGTGTGGCCACCAATGCCAGCTTAAATTTCCCCTCCAGCGTGGCCTTCGATGCATCCGGTAATTTATACATCGCCGATCAAAGCAATGAGCGTATTCGTGAAGTGTTATCCCATGACGGATATCCGACCCTTACCGTAAGCCACGTCGACGCCACCAATGCCGGCGACTATCTGGTTGTCATCACCAATGCCTATGGATGCGCAACCAGCACTGTAGCCACCCTTACCGTACAAGTGCCACCAGTCATTACTGTCCCGCCAAGCAACCAGTTGGCTACCGTCGGAACCAGTCCCTCATTCTCGGTGACGGTCGCCGACTCGGGACCGTTTGGGTATGCGTGGTATTTTGCCAGCACCAATCCCATTCCGGCCGGGACCAACGCCCTGCTCGCCCTGTCGAACGTTTCTGCCAACGATGCCGGCAATTACAAGGTGGTCATCACCAACGCCTATGGCAGCGTGACCAGCCAAGTGGCCAGCCTCACCGTCGGTTTTCCTCCCTCGGTCACAAATCAGCCCGTCAGCCAGTCGGTCTTTTTGGGCACTAATGCAAGTTTTATTGTCGGAGTGAACGGCACCGGCCCATTCACTTACCAATGGCAGTGTAACGGCACCAACCTGCCAAACAATATTAACATCATCACCACGTTTGCCGGCAAAGGGGGGATTGCGTCATATTCAGGAGACGGCGGCCAGGCCACCAACGCAGGTCTGTCTAAACCAGAAGGCGTGCTCTTTGATGCCGCCGGCAACCTCTATATCGCCGATAATGACAATAACCGCATTCGCAAGGTGGATACCAATGGCATCATCACCACCGTGATGGGCAATGGCATCGGGGCTTTCGCCGGGGATGACGGGCCGGCCACCAGTGCGTGTTTGAACAGCCCAAATAACTTGGCGTTTGATGCCGCCGGCAATTTGTATATCGCAGACAATTTCAACCAGCGCATCCGCAAAGTGGATACGAACGGCATCATCACCACCGTGGCGGGCAACGGGAAGGTGGCATACTCGGGAGACGGCGGGGCAGCCACCAATGCGGGTTTCCATTATCCCGTATGCGTAAACTTTGATCCGGCGGGCAACATGTACATAGCCGACCTGGATAACCAGCGTATCCGCAAAATGGATACCAATGGCATCATCACCACCGTGGCTGGCAATGGTATTGGCCCCGGAAATGTTGGCGCTTACTCAGGAGATGGTGGTGCAGCCACAAACGCTGGCATGGGTTTTCTTCAAGGTGTCGCGGCAGATGCCTTGGGAAATTTATATATTGCTGACACCTACGACGGTCGTATCCGCAAAGTGGACACCAACAGCATCATTACCACGGTGGCGGGCAAGGGCAGTGTTGGACCTTTCGGGGATGGTGGCCCTGCCACAAATGGTGATATCAGCCTGCCATGGTCCGTTTTACCAGATAAGTACGGCAACTTCTATTTGGCCGACTATGACAGCGGCATGATCCGTAAAGTGGATGCCAACGGCATCATCACCACAGTAGCTGGTCACCTTGCTTCCGGTTTCACGGGAGATGGGGGCTCAGCCACAAGTGCCCAACTTAGATCGCCTGCATGTGTCACCTTGGACCCGGTAGGCAACCTCTTTATTGCTGACGGGGGTAACAACCGCATCCGAAAGGTTCAACTTGTCGGATATCCAACCGTGGTGCCAACCAACGTATTCAATATTACAAATGTGAACGCCCTGGCCGCTGGCAACTACACGGTCATCATCACCAGCGCCTATGGCAGCACGACCAGTGCGGTGGCCACGCTCACAGTCACGATTCCAACCACTCCGCCGCAAATCGTTGCGAATGATGCCAAGTTTGGCTTCCTGACCAACCAGTTCGGATTCAATCTCAGCGGCGCCTTCGGCCAGACGGTGGTTGTGGATGGCTCCACCAATCTGATCGATTGGTATCCGCTCTTCACCAACACCGTGGGTAATGCCCCATTTTACTTCTCGGATCCAACTTCGACCAATTTCTATTCGCAGTTTTACCGGGCCAGGCTGCAATAAGCCGGGCTGGTTATTCAGGCCATCCTCCACCCTCGACCCTCATCAATTCCCCACGCCCGCCGGATGCACCGCGCGCGTGCCGCGCTTGATCTCCTTCAACGCGTTCTCCGGCGCAAAACTTTCCGCCGGCGAAACCGTGTCCAGATGGACGCCAAACGATTTTATCGTCGGGCACGCCCGCGCTGCCAGGATCGTCAGCCGCACCTTCGATGCCGTCACCTTCGGAAAACGGTCCAGCTTGCGATAACCGATGGTCGTGCCGGAGGAAATTTCCACCCAGTGGTCGGCGCCCAGAAACGCGTCAACCCTGTATTGCTGCACCCGCTGCCCGAGCGAAATCATTTCCTCGATGCGGATGACGTTGAATTCTTTGGCCCCGCCCAGGTCCACCTCCAGCGTCGCGTTCGTCACGCCGTCATCGGTCGCCCAATACGTGTTCGCGTCGCCGTCCAGCGCCTTGTCCGCCCCGAAGGCCGGGTCGTTCCCGCGCACGTTGCTGGCAATCGCTTTTTTCCCGGCGGCCAGGTCCGTGCCGAAAATTTTCTGGAGCGCCGCGTGAAAGGCGTGCAGCCCTTTGACACAATCATCCGAAAACAAACCGTCCGGGTTCGGCGCGACGTTCAGAATGAGCATCGAGTTGCGCCCGACGCTCGTGTAATAAAAGTTCAGCAACGTCGCCAAATTATGCGGCGCGTTCGTGTCCCAGAACCAGTGGCCGTTCATCATCGTGTCGCACTCGCGCGGGAACCAGATCGCCCGGTCCGCGCCCATCGAACCCGGCGGGGGGAACACGCTCCAGTTCTCCAGCGGCGCGCAGGCCAGCTCGTTGCCCACCCATTGCACATCCTCCCGCACCGGCTTGACCACCGGCCCCTGCTTGATGGTCGCCGCCGGCTGCAACGTGCGGACGACGTCGATGATGTTGCCCCAGTCCGCCACGTTCGCCTTGTTGCCGTCAAACCACATCTCGAACACCGGGCCGTAGTTGGACAGCAGTTCCGTGAGCTGCTGGTGATAATATTTGGCGTAGGCCGGCTTGTCGGAATCGTAATTCGTCACGCTGCGGTCCCATGGCGAGCAATAGATGCCCAGCTTGACCCCGCCCGTCTTGCAGGCCTCGGCCAGCTCGCGCACCACGTCGCCCTTGCCGCCCTTCCAATCGCTCGAGGCGACGCTGTGCTGCGTCGTCGCCGTCGGCCACAGGCAAAAACCGTCGTGATGTTTCGCGGTGAGGATGATGCCCGAGAAACCGCTCTCCTTCGCCACGCGCACCCACTGGTTGCAATCCAGCTTCGCCGGGTTGAACAGCTTCGGGTCTTCATCGCCCAGGCCCGTGCCGCGGCCCGTGTACGTGTTCATCCCGAAATGCGTGAACAACGTCAGCTCATTCCCGATCCACGCCAGCTGGTTCGCCGACGGCACCGGCTCCAACGGCGGGGGCGGCCCGGCCGCCGGTGCCGGAACCAAAGACAACATCAGGCCAAAGGCGGCGGCGAACGGGGAAAGCGTGGATATTTTCATGCGGATGAATCCAAGATGTCCCAACCCGCCGGCGGAATAAAGTTTTTCATGCTGAACAAACGTATTAGAGCGCTCCCGATAAAATCACGCCCTTCACCTCATCAGCGAAACCCTTTGCCTGCACTTATCGTCTGTTGACCACGGGCGGCGGAATGGGTAAAAAAGCACGCGTTTATTTGGAGAAATGGAGCGTCTGAAGAAATACTGTGGCCGTCAAAACCATGAGCTGTATGAGATTATTTTGCATCATTTCGCTCGTTATCGCGTCCCTGCTGCCGGCAGCGGCGGCGATCACGCCGGTGAATTCCTATCACCTTGGTGATCTGGACGCCGGCGCGGCCGGCGGCGTGACCACGGCCGCTTCGGCGGATTTCATCGGCACCAACGCCCTCACTTGCATCGGGAATCCCGCCTATTCCACGGATGTGCCGCCGGATTATCCGTTGCCGGACACGTTCTCTCTGAATTTCACCGGCACCAATTACGGCGCGGCGGCCGGGCTGACCAATGTAACGGATGATTTCGGCATCCAGGCCTGGGTCACGGTCCGGAGCACCGGCGGCAATCGCGCCATCGCTTACAACGGCGACACCGGTGCCAACGGCTGGGGATTATATCAGGTGGGCGATACGTTTTCGGGATCGTTTGGCGGTATCGCCTTCATCGGGAGCGCGCCGCTGACGACGAATGTTTGGACGCATCTGGCCCTGGTGCGGGATTCGGGCGTGACGACGCTGTATGTGAACGGCGTTGCCTGCGGAACAAATTCAGTGTCACCGTATGCGCCGGATGGATTGTTTGCGCTGGGCTGTTCGCCGCCCGCCTTGGACGCCGATTTTTTTGACGGGCTGGTGGATGAGGTGCAGGTGTTCACCTTTGCAGCCGGGACGTTCAGCACCAACGACCTTGCGTACCGTTCGCCCGACTCGCGCACATTGTCCGCGGCGCTCAACGGGACCAATTTTGTCATCAACTGGCCCGCTGCGCGTTCGGATTTTCAACTGCAATACACGACCAACCTGGCCGCCGGCGTCTGGACGGCGATGTCCTATTCCACGAACGGCAACAACCAATACGCGGCCACGGATACGCCGGGCGACGTCCAGCGGTGTTACCGGCTGGTGAAGCCGGCGTATGACACGAATGCCTTCGTTGCCATCCCGGGTCTTGCTTACATACGACAAGTGGTTTTTACCGACGCCACGACAACCAATGCCGTGCCGAACCTGAATCGGTTGAGCCCCGGGCTGACCTTGACCAGCGCCAGCGCTGAATACACTTTTGACGCTTCGCAACCGGTCAACCCGCGCACCGGCACGGCTGAAGCGTTGAATTACCATTGGGTGATTTCTTATCCCGGCGTTCCCACCTACACGGACGCCGGAATTCATGGGTATCATCGACCCTTGTTGCACCTGGACCAGTTTGCCATGGCGAGCGACAGCGACTCATCCAACCCGCTGACCGTCGTCCTGACCCTTTCCGACATGCTGAATACCAACAACAGCAGCAATGTGCGGTTCACGGCCTTGGCGAGCGACCAAGCGCTGGACTTGCAAATGTTCTCGCTATGTCAGCAGCCAGGAGCGCAGGCGTGTGACACCTGCCCCTGCACCGTTGCGCAGGCGTTGCCGCCCACCGACCCCAATGACCCGCCCTGAGTCCTGGCGGGCAAACCCGCGCCCGGTCATGTCCCCGGCGGTTCAATAACCTTGGCGTTCTCCGTGCCTTGGCGGTTCAATCCGTTCCGCCCGCATCTGTGCCCATCTGTGTTCATCTGTGGCTAAAAGCCCGGCGGCAAAAAACTTTGTGCGTTTTCCCCGCCGGCGGTTGTTATATGGTGAAATGAACATGACCGACGGCGAACTGCTCCAGCGTTATGTGCGTGACCGGTCGGAATCCGCCTTTGCGGACCTGGTCGCGCGGCACCTCAATCTCGTCCACTCCGCTGCGTTGCGGCAGGTGAACGGCGACGCCCACCTGGCGGAGGATGTGACCCAGTCCGTGTTCGCCGACCTGGCGCGCAAGGCGTCCAAGCTCGTGGCCCATGCTTCATTGACGGGCTGGCTCTACACCAGCACCCGGTTCGAGGCGGCGAACGCCCGCCGCACCGAACAACGCCGCACCACCCGCGAACAGGAAGCCCATGCCATGAATGCCATCTTTGCCCAGCCCGACAATTCACCCGACTGGTCCCAGTTGAAACCCGTGCTCGACGGGGCCATGCACGAACTGGACGAACCGGACCGCGAGGCCGTCTTGCTGCGCCATTTCCAGAACCATTCCTATGCGGAGATCGGCGCGCGCATCGGCCTCACCGAGAACGCCGCGCGGATGCGCGTGGAACGCGCGCTGGAAAAACTGCACCGCATCCTCGCCAAGCAGGGCGTGGCCCTGACGCTGGTGGCGCTGGCCACCGTGCTGGGCGCGAACGCGGTGCTGGCCGCGCCCGCCGGCCTCGCGGCCAAGGTCGTCGCCGGCGCGCTGGCTGGAACCGTCGCCAGCGGGGCCGTGGCGCTGGCTTGGACGAACACGCTGGCGGTGCTGAAGACCAAGCTGGCGCTGGGGATCGCGGCGGGCGTGTTGCTCGGCGTGGCCGCGCTGGTCTACCAATCACGCGGCACGACACCCGCGCAAAACACCCCGGCCAAGCCGGCAACGATCGCGGCCGTCGCAACTTCCCTGCCCGCTCTTGCAGCGGCGGTCATCGCCACGCCCGGCACCAATCCACCCGCGACCAACGCCCCGGCGAAGAAGCCCCGGAAACGCGACGGCATGAATTTGCACCTGACCATCGTGACCGCGGACGGCGGCC
>DATHQS010000099.1:0-24129 GCA_035482455.1 Candidatus Acidiferrales bacterium
GACAAGAACACCGACATCGGCGCGATCAATTCGCGGCCGCAGCTCGAAAAAATCCGCGAGCTGGTGCAAAGTGGCGTGGACGAAGGCGCAGAGTTGACGCAGACGCAGTGCACACTGCCGGCGAAGGGCTATTGGTTTGCGCCGTCATTCCTCACGGGCGTCACGCACGCGCATCGGGTGGCGTCAGAAGAGATTTTTGGGCCGGTGCTGAGCGTGATGACGTTCCGCACGCCGGAGGAGGCTTTTGAGCGCGCCAACAACATCCCCTACGGCCTGAGCGCCGGCGTGTGGACGGACAAAGGCAGCAAGATCTTCAAGATGGTCAACAAGCTGCGCGCGGGCGTGGTGTGGGCCAACACGTACAACAAGTTCGACCCGACGAGCCCGTTTGGCGGCTACAAGGAAAGCGGGTTCGGCCGCGAAGGCGGCTTGCAGGGTCTGGGGGCGTATTGCCGGCTGGAATGATTTTAAGAAAATCTTTGGCCGACACTTGACTCTCCCGTTGCTGGAGGGTTTAGACCAATCTGGATATGAAAAATTCATACAGCATTGGCGAGTTCTCGCAGGTGACGGGTTTGTCCGTCAAGACGCTGCGGTTTTACCACGAAAAAGGCATCCTCGTTCCCAGTTCGGTGGACGAGGCGACAGGGTATCGTTTCTACGACGCGGGCAAGATCGAGAAGGCGCGCGTCATCATGCGGCTGCGGCAGATGGAATTTGCCATCGAGGATATTGCCGCGGTGCTGGGGGAATGCACGGACGAGGCGGATATCTTGCATTATCTGGAACGGCAGAAGAATGTCCTGCAACAACGCATCCAGGAAGACCGCGACATCGTCCGCTCCCTGACGGAAATCATCGCGACTGAAAAGACGGCGCGGCAGATTTTGGAAGAAGGTCATTATTCGGTTGAGGAAAAAACCCTCGAACCCATGCTGGTCGCGGGCATCCGTATGAAGGGCAAATATAGCGACTGCGGCCGGGCGTTTGGCCAGCTGGGCAAGACGGTCGGCCGGTACATCTCGGGCAAGGCGCTGTGCCTGTATTATGACGGGGAATATCGTGAAGATGACGCGAACTTCGAGCCCTGTTTTCCCATTCGCAAGGAAATCGCGGCCGAAGGTGTTTCAGTCCGCACGTTGCCGGGCGGGCGTTGCCTTACGCTGATCCATCGCGGTGCCTATGACCAGCTGGGGCGCAGCTATTCCAAGATTTTAAGGCAGGCGGATGAATTGAAGCTGAAAATCTCCCTGCCGACGCGGGAAGTTTATGTCAAAGGGCCGGGCATGATCTTCAAGGGCAACCCCAAGAATTACCTGACGGAGATCCAGCTGCCCATCGACGGATGAATTATTCAAATCTGCATGAAACAACTTGGCTTCAAATCGGCGGCGGCGTTACATGCGTGGTTGACCATCAATCACGACAAATGTGATGGCATCTGGCTCCGCCTGTTCAAGAAGGATTCCGGCAAGGCGTCGGTGACTTATGCGGAAGCATTGGACCAAGCGCTGTGTTTTGGCTGGATTGACGGGCAGGTGAAATCGTTGGATGAACTTTCATGGGTGCAGAAATTCACGCCGCGGCGTGCCCGCAGCCGTTGGTCGAAGCGAAACACGGAACATGTGGAGCGGCTTGGCAACGCGGGGATGATGATGCCGGCCGGATTGCTGGCGGTGGAGGCGGCGAAGGCGGACGGGCGGTGGCACACGGCTTATGACTCGCCTAGGAATGCCAAGCCGCCGGAGGATTTTTTAAAGGCACTGGGGAAGGACAAGAAGGCGAAAGCCTTTTTTGAGACGCTGAATCGGGCGAATGTGTATGCGATCGTGTACCGGTTGCAGACGGCTAAGAAGCCGGAGACGCGGGCGCGGCGGATGGAAACCATTCTGGCGATGCTAGGCCGGGGGGAGACGTATCACTGAGAGCAATCGGGCGCGCTTGGTTTGACGGGTGATCGGAACCAGGAAACAATTAAAAGCAAACGTGCGCCGGAATCTGTTCCGGCGCATGTATTGCATTTCTCCCCACAACCCAAATCAATTCCTGGCGGTGGTGCGGGCGGTCTCGATCTCTTTTTTCACCTCGGCAAATTCCTTCTGGAAGTCATCGTTTTGCTTGAACTGCTGGGTGATGGCGCGGGCGAGGGTGCGGCCGGCAAAAATATCGGAGGGATAATGGCGCGCGATCTGCACGCGGTGCCAGCCGATGGTGCGGGCGTGGGCGATGATGGCGTCGCGTTGTTCGGGCAGGAGATCGGCGAGAACCAAGGCGAGGACCATGGATTCGGTGGAGTGGCCGCTAGGATAGCTGAAGGATTTCTCAAGCTTGCCATTCGCCAGAGTGGTGTCGGTGGTGTAAGGGCGGGGACGTTTGAAGTAATCTTTGCCGAGATCGGTAACGGTTTCGGCATCCAACTGCACTTTCTCAAAGAACGCCGCGGTCTTGGGGAGATTGGTGGCGACGAAGAAAGCACCGACGGCGTCGGTGTAGTTGAAGACGGAGAATTTCTTTTCCCCGTAGGCGGCCTGCTTGTCGGCATCGCTGGCGGCGTGATAGACGGCGTGGACTTCATCCATCTCGGCGGCCTGCTCGGGAGAATCAATGAGCGGGGGCGGCGCGAGCAACATGGAGGCGTCGGGCTGGCCGGGCTTGAGGAAATGGAGTTCAACGCTCTTTAGAGCCTTGGTGGTCGGCGCGGCCATGGTGTCGTCCGCCGCGCGCAGGGACGCGGTGGTGAACATGGCCAGAAGGGCGATGATGCACGGGAATAGAGCTGACTTGGTTTTAAATTTCATCGGGCAAAATAAAAGTATGGTAGAAAACATGTTTAGGGAACCACGGAACCGTTGGCGGTCCAACTGATGTCGGGATCCCCGGGATCAGCGGCTTTACTGGTCGCATCCACGCACATGTACGTGTACTTGTACCATTGGGTGTGGCCATCCGCAAAGGTCAGGCTGGAACCACCCGAATGCCGTGATGTCAGGGCCGTGGTATAGACTTGCGGCTTGCAAATATCGGTTAGCTTTGTGTTGTTTCCGCCCCCGTAAAACGGAGTTTCACTGATCAGCGTCCGGCCCTCATCAAAAATGACCAATTTAGAGGGACTGGTGGTGATCCAATTGGCCTTGAGGTTATAGACGGAACTTGGTTTTCCCAATCCGGTGAGGGTCTGGGAATTCATGCCGTATTGAAACCAGGGCCGACCATATGGGTCGTTGGCCAGCTGCGGTTCGATGACGGCACTGGGACATTTGAAAATGGTGTTGCCGGACTGGAAAAGGTCGATGCCGGGTTTATGCCCGCTGGCATCGCCCGGCTGGATGGCGTAATACGAAAGCGACTTTTGCGCCACATAGGGCGGCAGGGAATTAAACCAGGCATCATTGCCGTAATTTTGATAATAAAAGCTGAACAAATCGGCCCATTTAGGGTTGTCTTCAAAATACCCGCCGGGGAAAGATACACCGGATTGCGGCGGTCCGGGGATTTTGGTCGTGGGATACGTTCCACTGTTGTCATCCACATACATGGTCTCGGCCAGCCCCCATTGCTTCAAATTACTCAGGCAGATGGTTCTTTTGCCTTTTTCCTTGGCCTTGGCGAGCGCCGGGAGGAGCATCGCCGCCAGGATGGCGATGATGGCAATCACCACCAGCAATTCAATCAAAGTAAACCCGCGGTTTTTACTCTTTTTATGGTTCAAATTCATAACTTTAGATTTATTTGTTTAATGTTGCGCAAAGATTGCCACGCCAAGCTGTTAACAGTCTGTAAATCGTCTTCCTCTGACGGGGTGGAATCATGGAGGGTTTTTGTCACAGAACTGCGGCGTACCGGTGACGATTGTGTGACATAAATTGCCGGTGGCGGACGTTTCAGAATTGTAACCTGCGGGCCATTTGTTCGTGACACGCTTCCGCTTTAATCCCGGTTCAATTTAAGGCGAGCCATTTCCAATCTTCAAAATATAAAAAATCAAAAATGAAAAAAACCATCGGATTATTGGGCGCGGCAGCGATGCTCTGCATCGGTGCACAAGCGCAAATCACACAACCCCTGTTCCCGCCCGGCAAAATTGCCGTCTTGAAGGCGGGAACCAGCGACAATCTATGGCCAATGGTCACCTCCCGGGTTGCGCCAGTTTTTGTGCAGGCGTTCGATCCGGCGATTACCAATCAATCTTCCACAAACGCGGTGCTTTCCGTGGCCATGTCCACCACCAACACCGTGCCCGGTTCAGTTTGGGTCAATCACCATGCCGGTTCCGAGGGTGGCGGTCTTTCCCGTACCGTTGACCGCCAATTTTTGGCGATAGAAGGTTACACGGGTAACATTCTGAGTCCAACCGCCGCCAAGCCTTCCACCGATTTTACCGTCTTTCGCGGTATTGTAACGCTGGACGCGTTCACAAATCCCGTGGATGTATATTCCAGTCAGGTTCATTGGTTTGGCATCCCGGTCGGGGCCGCAAACGGCACGCAGGATAATCCGACGGGAATCGCCTCGACGGATGGGACGAATTTTTGGGGCACTGGCAATTTCGCCGGAACCAGCGGAGAGTTGGATGGAACGCTGTTCTACAATCCTGCCATCAATGGCGGGACTCCGGTGGAAGTGCAAAATTATGTCCAGGCCGCCGCGGAAGCCCGCATCATTGGCGGCACGCTTTATGTGGTGGTGCCCGGATCCGGCGTCATCAACTTTGTGGATCCCGCATCCCAATCAGTTGTGCCGCTCCCTTGGGACCCGAATGTTGCCAATCCCTATTTCAATTTCGCCTTCACCAATCTCTATCTGAACTGGGGATCCACCTTTAAAAAAGTCGCCAACTTTGACATGAACGCCGCCGGCACCATTGCCTATGGCGCGGACCAGACTTTCGGCATCGTCAAATTCACCAACAATGCCGGTTCTTGGGTGCAGTCTCCGTATTTTTTCACCACGACCAACATTGGTTCAACCGCGCAGGTTGCCGGCAACCAGGGCTGTTTCGGCATCTGTGTGGATTTCAGCGGTGCCAATCCGGTCATTTATGCCACCACCATGGAAAATGGTGCCGCCACAAATTTACCCGGCGGTTTTGGGGTCAACACTGCGCAAGGCCACCAAAACAACAACCGCCTGATCAAGATTGTGGATACCGGCCTTAACCCCGGCACCAATCTGGTCGCGCAGACGCTGGCCACTGCCGCCACCACCAACGAGTTTTTTGGCGGGATTGATTTCACCCCCGACCTGACCCCGTTGATCACCTCAAATCCGGCAAATTACGGCACGACCAACGGCGGTTCCGCGCCCTTCACTGTGGCGGCTCAATCCGTTTTTGCCTTGAACTACCAATGGCTCCAAAACGGCACCAATCTGGACGGTGCCACCAATGCCACGCTCGCGTTGAGCGGTCTTGACACGACCTTCAATAATTTCACTTATCAATGTGTGGTGACCAACAATTATGGATCGGTCACCAGCGCGGTGGCGGTTCTGACCGTAACGGCCTTGCCGGTTATTCCGGTTATCACCAGCGGCACCAACAACGTGGCCGGTTACATCGGCAGCGGAGCAGTGTTTGCCCCGGTTTCCGCCACGGGCACCGAACCTTTTACTTATCAATGGTACTTTGGCGGCAACGCCTTGGTTGACGGTCAGAACGGCGACGGTTCGGGCTATTTCGGTTCCCAAACCGCATCGTTGACCGTGACCAACATCCAACTCACAGAAGCCGGCAGCTATTATCTGGTGGTCATGAACTCGGCCGGATATGCCTCCAACAAGGTGGACGTGCTGACCGCCAATTACCATTTGGCAACCATCAATGCCGGCCAACCCGCTTCGGTGATTACCTTCGTGGGCGTGCCGACATCCATCACGGCCAACCAGTCTGGTGGGACGGCGCCAATCGCCAATCAATGGTACAAAGGCACCACGCTTTTGACTGATGCCGGTGAGTATGGCGGCACCACGACTCCGACCTTGACGATTGCTGCCGGCGTCACGAATGATTCGGGCACTAACTATTACATTGTCGTCAGTAACCCGGCCGGCAGTGTGACCAGCTCGGTGGCCACGGTGTCCGTGCTGATCCCCCCGCCGCTTTCCTCGGTCACCTATACCAATCAGCTCTATTTCCAGAACTTTGATTCATTGCCTGATCCGGGCGGCGTTTCGGTCAACAGCATCAACAATCCGTTGGATAACGGGAGCATCAATGGCGTGGCTTACTCGCTGGCGAATCCGTTTGACTTCAACTATCCGGTCATCCTCACCAGCTACATCGGTGGCCTAGGGGTGCCCAGCATGAAGGGCTGGTATGGCGCGGCTGATACGTTGGCGAACGCGGTCTATCCGGGAATCGATGGCATCACCCGGTTTGGCGCCCAGGACGGTGATCAATCCACCGGCGGCGTGATTGACTTTGGGCTCCTCGATGTCAATGGTGGCACCGGTGGCACGATTGTCGGCACCAACCGTGCCCTCGGTCTGATCACGACCAGCACCACGGGTTCAACCACGTTTGCATTGAAACTGGTCAACACCACCACCAACACGTTGAATTACATCCACCTCAACTTCCTTGGCGAGTTGTGGCGCAATAACAAAAATCCGAAAACCATCTCGTTCGGTTATGCCTTGGATGACACCGCAACGAACTTCGTGCTGGACACCCAGTCCATTTCCAACTGCACACAGGTGCCGGGTCTGGCCTTTAGTTTTGTGACGAATATCAACGTGACGGTTGTGGACGGAACGCAGTCATCCAACCAGGTCAACTTGGTGACCAATAGCCTGCCCCTGTCCAGTCCGTGGCACACCAACGGTGCCTTGTGGCTGATCTGGTCCATGAACACCAGCCTGAATGCTGGCAGCGGTCAGGGCTACGCCATTGACAATCTGCAGGTGTCCGGCACCACCGTGCCCACCACCGTGCCGATGGCGACGACGACGGCGGCCACCAAGCTCACCGCCACCGCCGGCCAAATGAATGCCACCGTCAATCCGAGCAATGGACCGACGGCCTACTGGTTCCAATACGGCCTGACCACCGGCTACGGATCTTCGACCCCGACCAACCTGCTGGGCGTGGTTTCAGGGCCGCTGGCGGTTAATGCCGCGTTGAGCGGATTGACCCAGTTCACGGGCTACCATTACCGTATTGTGGCAACGAACAGTGCTGGTACGTCCTTCGGGGCGGATACGCTCCTCACCACGTTGACGAATCCGGTGGTTGTGAGCCTGACTGCATCAAACCTCACCGTAAGCGGCGCGGTCTTGGAGGCTTCCGTGAATCCGAACAATCAAACCGCCAACTACTGGTTCAAATATGGCCTGACCAGCAGCTATGGCAGCTTTACCACGACCAACAGTTTGGCGTCGGGTTCAAGTCCGGTGATTGTCAGCAATGTGATCAGTGGATTGACGCAGGGGACGACTTACCACTATCAAATTGTCGCCTCTACGGCGGCCGGCACGTCCTCCGGCTCGGATAAATCATTCATCACGCCAGTGGTGACGCCGCCCAATTTGACTGGCGTCACTATTAGCGGCGGTGTCTTCCAGCTCGCATTCACCAATGCGGCCGGTGCCAGCTTCAGCGTGCTGGCCACGAACAACCTGATGGCGCCGCGGACCAATTGGCCCGTGGTGGGCCACCCGGTGGAAATTCCGGCCGGTTCCGGCAGCTATCTGTTCACCAACTCGGCGGCGACCAACGCACAACTCTACTATATCCTCCGCCAGCCTTAAGCAGCGGTGATGGATAATTGAAATTAACACGCAATGGGCGGGTTTCTTGGTGAAACCCGCCCGTTTTGCCTTGTTTATGTGCCCCTTAAATTAAGTAAAAGTTAAGCAAAAGCGCCGTTTTAGGCCCGGGAAAGGACGGTGAATAACTCGCCCTGAAATGAGGATGTCGCAGCAAATCGAAAATGGCGTGTCAACGCTAATTTTGCAAAACCATGACCATCGGCAATGGTGGGCGCGGTGCGGCCGCCGAAGATTTTCGGGCAGAGGGTGAGGTTGATTTCATCCACCAAACCGGCCCGAAAAAGCGCATCATTCAATTCACCGCCGCCTTCGCATAACAGGCGTTTTACGTTCCATTTGGCGCGCAGCCAGCGCAGGGCGGCGGGAAAATTGATTTCCGTCGCACCGCATATCTTCACCTCGTCCGCAACCTGGCGGAGGGATTTTAATTTCTTCGGTGAAGCACGTTTGGTGGTCAAAACGATGATGGGGGAGAAGCGGTGCCGGAAGATTTTCGCGCCGGGGTCGATCGAGCCGCTGCCGGTGACGATGATGCGGAGATTGAATTCGGCGAGCCCGTTTTTCAAACGTTGCCGGCGGAATTCTTCACCGCCGTTCCCCAAGATACTCTCCGAGATTTCCACCGTTCGCGCGCCGCACAGGACGGCATCCGCCGTGGCCCGCAATTCGTAAAGGTGACGCAGGTCGCGGGGGCTGCCGAAGGAGTGGACGGCGCGGTTGGCGGTGGCGATCTTGCCGTCCGCCGTCATTGCCATGTTGATGAAAACGAACGGCACTTTTGTCACTGATTTTTTGAAATTTACGCTCATAAGATCAGCATCGCGTCGCCGTAGCTGAAGAAGCGGTAACGTTCGCGGACGGCTTCAGCGTAGGCGGATAAAATCAGCTCGCGGCCGCGATCTTTTTCACCCGGCGCCGCGAAGGCGCTGACCAGCATCAGCAGCGTGGACTCCGGCAAATGGAAGTTGGTGAGGAGTGCATCCACGATGGAGAACCCGGCCGGTGGAAAAAGGAATATGTCTGTTTTACCCTTATGGACATTGAGTTTTCCTGCGTTGAGGCGGGCGACGGATTCCAATGCGCGCGTGGCCGTGGTGCCGACGGCGATGACGCGCTGCCCGGATTTTTTGGCCGCGTTGACGGCGGAAACCGTGTCTTGACCGATCTCAAACCGTTCTGAATGCATCTTATGTTCGGCGATGTTTTCGACCTTCACCGGCAGAAAAGTCCCGGCACCCACGTGCAGGGTGATGAAGCAGATTTTTACGCCGTGCGCGCGGATTTTTTCGAGGGTTTCTGGGGTAAAATGCAGTCCAGCCGTCGGTGCCGCCACGGAGCCGGCGGGTTTGGAGAAAACCGTCTGGTAGCGCTCCTTGTCATCGGCATTTTCTCCATGGCGCTCGATGTACGGCGGCAGCGGCATTTCACCGAGAGCATCAAGTTCGTCGAAGATGTTTTTTGTCTCTGATAAGCGTAGTCGGCGATGGCCTTCAGCGTTAAAATCAGTCACTTCTGCAAAGATATTTGTCGTGCCACCGGCTTTATCCAGCAATTGGATGCGGGTGCCTGGCTTGGCGCGTTTGCCGGGGCGCATCATGGCCCACCAGTCGTTCACCGCGTTCTCTTCCAACAGCAAAATCTCAAACAGCCCGCCAGTTTTTTGGTTTTTGCCATGCAATCGCGCCGGAATGACCCGCGAGTTGTTCAGCACCAGGACGTCACCGGGGAGCAGAAACTCCAATAGGTCGACAAACATTCGGTGCTCGATTTTTCCGGTTTTTCGTGATAAAACCAACAGTCGCGAGCCATCGCGATGGGCGGCAGGCTGCTGGGCAATCAGCCCGGGTGGCAGGTCATAGCGGAAGTCGGCGGTTCGCATCGGCGGGGAGCGTAGCGGAGTGGGTTGGGGGCTGACAATTCACAGTTCGGGGAAATTGTGAATAACTTTCGAATAAATGCGGGTTTTTGGAACGGATTTGCGTTGACAAGCAGTGGGTGGAAGTGGTTTATATTGGGGCGTTGTGGGTGATGAGACCATTTCACCGATGGCGGTGAATAAAGATGAGCGACGCAAAGACAAACGGGCGGACTTACTACAATTCGTGTTACCAGCATGGAATTGATGAGAAGCGTCGCATCCAGATCCCGGCAAAGTGGCGGCCGGAATCCGAAGGCACGGAGTTGACGGTGATTCTCTGGCCGAGGCATCAGGCGGGAAACTGCCTGCGGGTTTTGCCGCCGGAAGAGATGGCCTCGTTGATGGCGGACATCGATGCGATGCCCAAAGGTGACCCGAACAAAGTTGTTTTGAAGCGGTTCATCGGCAGCGAGTCGGTCCAGGTGGCCTTGGACAAGGCGGGGCGCATCGTGTTGCCGGAAGCGATGGCGCGCGCGGCAGGCATCAAGGACGACGCGGTGCTGGTCGGCCTGCTCGACCTTTTTGAAATTTGGAATCCGGCCCGGTATGAAAACGTCAAGGCGGCGGACGCGGTGGTTGCGCACGAAGCCTTCAAACTGATGGAATAAAAATGAAACTGGCAAAATTGCTTGGCGCAGGAAAAAGTTTTTTTGGCGGAAAAGGCACGGTTTCGTACCGGGAGGACAAGCGCGTGTATCTGCCGAAGTTCAATGCGGCAAAGAATCCGTTTGCGACGAAGCCGAAAGAAGCCGCCGTGACCGAAGTGAAAGAGGCGGCTGAGACATTTGTCGCCGCACCTGTGGTCGCGGCCAGGTTGGCTGCCGAAACCCAAAAAATCACCACGCAGCCTGCGCCCAAGCCGGTCGCTGCCAAGCCGGCCCGGGCTGGTTGGGCGGATAAGTTGAACCCGTTCCGCGCCCCGCAGCCGGCGGCGGCGGCGCCGGTGGCCACGGTGCAACCCGAGCTTTCGTTGGATGCCGTGAAGGTTTTGCACAATGACCTGTCGGATGCCGACGTGGAAGTGGTGCCGGTGAAATCGCGCACGGCCGCGCCGGCAGCGGCGGCCAGCGGCCCGGTGGATTACATGAACGAGCCGGTTTTGAGAACGATTTGAAAAATGCGCAGTGCCAGAATTCATTCACCAACCAGTGATGGCGGCGGAGGTGCTGGCCGCACTGAGGCCGGTTCCGGGCGGCCGGTACGCCGACGGAACGCTCGGTGGAGCTGGTCACGCGGCGAAATTGCTGGCCGCGAGTTCACCGACTGGATGGTTGTCTGGGTGCGATCGCGATGGCGTCGCCCTTGAGGTGGCGCGGGAGCGGCTGGCGGCACAATTTGCCGGGCGGTTCGAGTTGCGGCGCGGAAATTATTCAGAACTGGCGGATTGGATCGCGGAAAAGAGCTGTGCGGGCGTGTTGCTGGATCTGGGCGTGAGTTCGCCGCAGCTGGACCGGGCAGAACGCGGGTTCAGCTTTCAGAATGACGGCCCGCTGGACATGCGGATGGACGACCGGCAGACGCTGACGGCGGCGGAACTGGTGAACGGCGAGGCGGCTGAAGAGCTCGCGAAGATTTTTTGGGAGTACGGCGACGAACGGGATTCGCGCCGGTTTGCGAAGGCCATCGTGCATGACCGGGCGCTGCGGAAGTTTGAGACGACGAAACAGTTGGCGGATTTGATCGAACGACTGGCGCCGCGGCACGGAAAAAAGGCGCATCCGGCCACGAAGGTGTTCCAGGCGTTGCGCATCGCGGTAAACGACGAGATCGGCTCATTGAAGCGCGGGCTGGCGGCGGCGGTGAAGATTTTGAAACCAGGCGGAAGGCTGGCGGTAATAACCTTCCACTCGCTGGAAGACCGGGTGGTGAAGGAATTTGGACGCGAGCGGACGCGGGATTATACGTTCAGCGGCGAAGTGGATGTGCCCGAGTTGCGGACACCCTGTGTGCCGGAGCTGAAATGGGTTTCGCGAAAGGCGATTTTGCCGGGCGAGGCCGAGCTGGAAGCAAATCCGCGCAGCCGCAGCGCGCAGTTGCGGGTGCTGGAAAAGATTTAAGAATTGAGATGTCGAAGAACCGAAAAAATCAGGCGGCGGCGATCCGGTTTGGGCCGGCGTTGAAGGCGTCTTTTTTGTGCCTGCTCATCGCAGGCTCGGCGATCGGCTATGTCTGGCAGAAGAACGAGATCAACCATCTTGAACGCCAGATCACGGAGCGCGAAAAACAGCGCGACCAGCTGACCAAGGACAACCGGGTCCTGTCCGACCAGCTCGCGGCGATGCGTTCGCCGGTGATGCTGGACCAGCGGGTGCGTGAGCTGAAGCTCGGCCTCGCGCCCGCGCAGCCGGGACAGAAATTTGTGCTGGCGGAGCCGGTTCCGGCCGCGCCAGACAGGAAAACTTCACCGCAACAGTTTGCCTCGCGGCCGGCGGTGGAGATGGCCCCGTAAGGAAGAAACAATTTGGCCGCCGCTCGTGACGCCGTCGGGTGAGGAACCGATCGCCACGGGCGGCTGGCCGTTTTTTGAGATGACGAACAAACTGCAAATCCGTCGCGCACTGCTGCTGCTGACCTGCCTGGTCGCGCTGTTTGCCGGCTTGGGCTACCGGCTGGTAGATTTGCAGGTCATTCGTCATGACGAACTGCTGGCGCAGGCGGAAAAAAAGACCGAGCGCCGGATCTCCGAGACCGCCAAGCGCGGAGACATCCTGGATGCGAACGGCAATCTGCTGGCCACGAGCGTCCCGGTGCGGACGGTGTGGGCGAATCCGGAACTGCTGGCCGGCCAGCGGGTGCTGCCCAACGCCCCGGCGATCTTCGCGCGCGTGCTGGCGCCGTGGTTGAAGGTGGATGAAGGCCGGCTGTACCAGCAGATGCAGCCGCGCACCCATGTGAACGCCAAGGGCGAGACGGTGACCAACCAGTACGCCGTCCTCAAACGGCAAGTCGCAGAGGATACCTGGCGCCAAATCCAGACGGTGTTAAGAAGCCTGCCGGCCAGCGTGGATACACGCACGTGGAAAAGGGCCGACCGCCTGACGTTGACCAACGTCTGTCTCGCCTCGATTGCAACGGACGCCGACCAGATGCGGGTTTATCCGAACGGGACCAATGCCGCCCAAGTGGTCGGGTTTGTTTCCGCCGCCGTGGCCACCAATGCCCCGCCGGGATTGGCAGGATGCGATGGCATCGAGAAGGCGTTCAATTCCAAGCTTTCCGGCGTGGATGGCTGGCGGGTGACC
This sequence comes from Candidatus Acidiferrales bacterium, assembly GCA_035482455.1. Lineage (GTDB taxonomy): Bacteria > Verrucomicrobiota > Verrucomicrobiia > Limisphaerales > UBA11358 > UBA11358. The sequence continues at coordinate 12,928 of DATHQS010000099.1, forward strand.
GAGGCCGACAGCGCCCAGCACGAACTGGCCTCGCATCGCGATGAAGATGTGCAGGCGCGTGATGGCCTGAACGTGGTGCTTACGCTCGACATGGCGGTACAGCACATCCTTGAAACAGCAATGGCTGAGGCGTTGCAAAAACACACGCCGAAGAGCATCACGGGCATCGTCATGCGGCCGCGCACCGGTGAGATACTGGCGATGGCATCGCTCCCGGATTACGACCCGAACATTCCAAATTCAATCACCACCAACGGACGCAACCGCGTGATCAACGACGTGGTGGAGCCGGGTTCGACCTTTAAGATCGTGGTCGTATCGGGCGCGTTGAACAGCGGGGTGGTGACGCTGGATGACCAGTTCTTTTGCGAGAACGGGCATTTCTCGTTTGCCGGCCGGGTGCTGCACGATCATGAGAGCCTTGGAATCGAATCGGTGAAAAGCATCATCATGAAGTCGTCCAACATCGGGGCGGCGAAAATCGGCATCAAGCTGGGGGAACAAAGCCTTTATGATTACGCGTGGAATTACGGTTTCGGCCAGCGCACGGGGATTCCGCTGCCGGGCGAGGCCGGCGGGATTTTGTATCCGGTGAAAAAGTGGAGCAAGGTGTCCATTGCGCAGATTCCCATGGGCCACGGGGTGGCGGTGACGAGGCTGCAGATGATCATGGCGATGTCGGCGATCGCAAACGACGGCTGGCTGATGCGTCCGATGCTGGTCAGCCGGTTGCAGCAGCGTGATGGCAGCGTGGTGCAGCGTTATGCGCCCGAACGCGTCCGGCAGGTGGTCGGCGAAGATGCGACCAAAAAGATCATCGAGGCATTGAAGGGCGTGGCGACGAAGGACGGCACGGCGGCGGAGGCGGCGATGAAAAATTATGTCGTTGCCGGCAAAACTGGCACGGCGCAGAAGGTCGAGAACGGCACCTATGTCTCGGGCAAATACATCTCGTCGTTCATCGGCTTTTTCCCGGCGGACAATCCGGAATTATGCATTTCGATCGTGATGGATGAACCGAAGGAAGGCTATTACGGCGGCAAGGTGTGCGGCCCCGTCTTCCGCGACGTTGCGGAGCGGTGTGCCAGCTACCTAAACATTCCGCCAGATCCCAGCCTGATGGGGACGAATGCCTTTGTGGCGCAGAACAATTTCGGCGTGGCCAGAAACCAATGAAACAAACCACGGCAGCAACTTTTTTGGTGAAGTAAATAATTGTGGAAACACGCTCTTTGAAATTTGTCGCCGGGGCCTGCGACGCTGAAATCATCTCCGGTCAGCCGGAAACGAACATCGAAAATGTCTGCACCGATTCGCGGGCGGCCAAAGCCGGTGACGTCTTTTTTGCCATCAAGGGCGAGAAGTTCGACGGCCATGAATTTGTCGGCGAAGTCGCCGCCAAGGCGGTGGCGGCGGTCGTGGTGGAAAAATCCAAGATACAAAGTCTGCGGTCCAAAGTGCCGGCAGGCACGGGACTGCTGGTGGTGGACGATGTGAGGATCGCCCTGGGCAAGCTTGCGGCAGCCTATCGCCGCCAGTTTGAGATTCCACTCATCGCGGTGGGCGGCTCGAACGGCAAGACGACGACGAAGGAACTGGTGGCATCGGTGTTGCGCCAAAAATTTACGGCGTTGTGGAGCGAGGCAAGCTTTAACAATGACATCGGCGTGCCGATGACGCTCCTGCGGCTGGACCGGACGCACCAGGCCGCCGTGCTGGAAGCGGGCACGAACCATCCGGGCGAGCTGGCGCCGCTGGTGAAAATGATTGCATCGAAGTTTGGCATCATCACGAGCATCGGGCGGGAGCATCTGGAATTTTTTGGTGATGTCGCGGGTGTCGCGCAGGAAGAGGGAGCGGTGGCCGAGCTGTTGCCGGCGGATGGCACCTTGTTTTTGAATGGCGACAGCGAGTGGGCGGACCGGATCGCGGCGCGGACGAAGGCGCGGGTCGTGCGCGTCGGCACCGGCGAAAAAAGCGACTGGCGCGCAAAAAAAATCCGGCTGGATAAAAACGGGGTCACGTTCCAGGTCGAGTGTACGAAGGACAATTTTGGCGGCGAATACCGGGTGAACCTGCTGGGGAAACATCAGGTCACAAATGCGCTGCTGGCGGCGGCGGCCGGTGCGGAACTGGGCTTGAGCAGGGCGGAGATTCAGGCCGGCCTGGCGGAATGCCAGCCGCAAAAGATGCGGATGCAATTTTGGGAAGCACACGGAGTGCGGGTGCTGGATGATGCGTATAACGCGAATGCGGATTCGATGCGGGCGGCGTTGGAGACCCTGTGTGGTATCCCGCTGCAAGGGCGGCGCGTTGCCATCCTTGGGGACATGGCGGAACTGGGCGCGCAGGGCGAGGCGGCCCATGCGGAGATTGGGCGGCTGGCGGCGGAATTGAAGATCGGCCAGCTGTTCACGGTGGGGAAAAACTCCATCGCCACGGCCAAGGCGGCGCGGGCGGCGGGTTTGACGCGGGTGATCGAGTTTGCGGACGTGGAAGCGGCGGTGAAGGCGGTAAAGAATTTTTTGAAGCCGGGCGACGTGGTTTTGCTGAAGGCGTCGCGGTCATCCCGGCTGGAGCGGATCGCGGAGACCTTGAAGACGGAAAAGAACTGAATGCTTTATTACCTGAGCCAGCAAATCCTGGACTGGGCGCACGGCACGGATTGGGAGAGCCGGTTGTCTTTCCTGCGCCTGTTCCGGTACATCACCGTGCGCAGCGCCGGCGCGGCGGTCACGGCGCTGGTTTTGAGCCTGTGGCTGGGCCCCTACATCATCCGCAAGCTGAAGGAAATGAAGTTCGGCCAGGAATATGTCGATAAGGCGGAGGAAACGGGCGATTTCAAGACGCGTATTTTGAGCAAGAAGGGCACGCCGACGATGGGTGGCGCGCTCATCATCACGGCGATGCTTTTTTCCACAATGTTGTGGGCGCAGTGGAACGCGCAAGTGGAGCTGACGATGCTCTCGGTCCTGGTGCTGGCGGGGCTCGGATTTTACGACGATTACGCGAAGATTTTGAAACAGACCGGCGGCGGAACGCCGCCACGGGTGAAACTGATAACGCAGTTCACCCTGGCCGGGTTCGTGGCGGGTTACCTGTGGTGGCTGCCGGCCGTGAGCGAATTGCGGTTGCTGGGCAGCAAGCATGTGCTGACGAGCAACCTGGTCACGGAGCTGATGCTGCCGTTCTATAAATATCCGCTCCACGTGGGCGTGGCGGTGGGCGGTCTGATCGTGCTGCTGGCGATTGTCGGCAGCTCGAATGCGGTGAACCTGACCGACGGCCTCGACGGTCTGGCCATCGGTTGCACGTTGATCGTGGGGTTTGTGTTCCTGATCTTTACGTATCTGGCGGGTAACGTGAAGGCGGCCATGTATTTGCAGATACCGTTTGTGCCGGGAGCGGGCGAATTGACGGTGTTTTGCGCATCGCTTTTTGGCGCCGGCCTGGGGTTTTTGTGGTTCAACGCCCATCCGGCGCAGGTATTCATGGGCGATACGGGGTCGCTGGCGCTGGGCGGGGCGTTTGGCATCGTGGCGGTGCTGATCCACCAGCCTTTTGTGCTGGTGATCGCGGGCGGGGTGTTCGTGGCCGAGGCCTTGTCGGTGATCCTGCAGAAGGGGTGGTTCAAATACACCCGGATGCGGACGGGCACGGGACAGCGGATATTCCTGATGTCGCCGTTGCACCATCATTTTGAGAAAAAGGGCTGGTATGAGTCCCAGATCGTGATGCGGTTTTACATTTTGTGCGTGCTGTGCGCGGTGGTGGCGCTGGCGACGCTTAAGTTGCGTTAAAACGAATTATGAAAACGACAAAAAACATCGCCGGTAAATGCATTGCTGCTTGCGTGGAAAGCTCGCGGTTGTTAAATTTTTTGTCGGACGCAGCACGGCGCGCGACTACTGGCGGATTTTCCTGGGAGTTCGGTTTTTCCGCTAGCAGCCATTTCCGCGACGACTTCACTCCAGTGATGGCCGCCAACATTTTAAAACGTCACGAAATTTTTCGAGGGAAAGTTTCGCGGCGCAAAAATCAAAACCAAAAAAACCACCTCGAAGAAAGGACGCAACCGCGCCTAAAATCATGAACAATCCGAATCCATTTGTCCCCAAAGGTTCCTTGCTGGAGAAGCAAGGCCAGCGCCGCTCGCACCTTAAGATCGCGGTTTCTTGCGTGCTGGCCGTGAGCATCCTCAGCCTCGTCGCCATGCTCATCCAAGGCTGCAAGCGTGACCAGCCGCCGGCCGACCTCGGTGTGGACACCAATGCGCCGGTGATGACGGACACGAATACGCCGCCCGTGGATACAAATGCAGCCGCGCTCCCGCCGATGGGCATGCCGACCAACACCGCCCCCGTGGTCGTCCCGCCGCCGGTCGTTGAGCCGCCGGTCACCCCCGGCAGCGAATATGTGGTCGTAAAAAGTGACACGCTCACCACGATCGCCAAGGCGCACCACGTCACGTTGAAGGATTTGCAAACCGCCAACCCCGGCGTGGATTCCAAGCACTTGAAGATCGGGCAGAAGCTCGTGATCCCGGCCTCGACAGCCATGACGACCGCCGCCCCGACGACCGGCACGTCCACGGCTGATGCCGGTGGCGACACGTACACCGTTAAGAGCGGCGACACGCTGACGACCATCGCCAAGAAGCATGGCACGACGATCAAGGCGCTGCAGGCCGCGAACAGTCTCACCACGACCAAAATCAAGGTGGGCCAGAAACTGAAGTTGCCTGCCGCGGCAACCGTGGCGCCGGCCCCGGTTGAAACAACGGCGCCCGCTCCGGCTCCGATGACGCTTCCGGCATCGACCCCGGCCCCGGCTCCGTCGAAGTAAGCTGCGCAGCGCGGCAGGATTTTTGAAAACCTGAAATGAAGGCCGCCGTCACCATATTGGCGTTTTGCGTTGCCGCCCTGCTTGCGCTGGGGCTGGTGATGCTCTACAGCTCGAGCATGGTGATGTACGACCGCCATACGCACGCCGAAGTCGGCGCACGGATGCTCCAGATGCAGATGCTCTGGTGCGCGCTCGGCGTAATTGCGTGTATTGTTGTGGCGGCGGTGGACTACGAAATCCTGAAAAAATTCGCGTGGCCGATCTTCGGTGCCACCCTTCTGCTTGCGATATTGGTCTTTGTCCCGCATCTTGGGATGAAGATCAACGGCGCACGGCGCTGGATCCATTTCCCGGGAGCCAGCTTCCAGCCCTCGGAAATCGTCAAGATTGGCCTCATCATCATGCTCGCGTGGTATGTGGATCATTCGCAGCGCAAGATGAACACCTTTGTGCGGGGAATCATCTACCCGGGCATCATCATCGGTTTGGCGCTCGGTTTGATCTTCATCGAACCGGACCGGGGTACAACCATCCTGTTGGCGGGCGTCACGGGCACGATGTTGTTTCTAGCCGGTGTCCGCTGGCTGCACCTGATTCCTGTCGGTGTGGCCGGGGTGGCGGCCCTGGCCGTTTCGATCGCGCATGACGGGATGCGCAGCGGGCGCATCAGTGCGTGGCTTCATCCGCAAAGCCAGGCCAACGGCGTGGGACTGCAGGCGGAATTGGCGAAAATCGCCATCGGCTCCGGTGGTCTGACCGGTTTGGGGCTCGGTGACGGCCGGCAAAAACTTGGCTTCCTGCCGGAGATCCACAGCGATTTTATCTTCGCAAACATCGGCGAAGAACTTGGTTTGGTCGCCACCGGCTTCGTGGTCATCGCCTTTTTGATCATTGCCATCTGCGGCATTTACATCGCGATGAACGCGCGGGACCAGTTCGGTTCGCAACTGGCCATCGGTGTCACCTCCTTGATCAGTTTCCAAGCAATCATCAACATCGGCGTGGTCACCAGCCTGCTGCCGAACAAGGGGCTGGCGCTGCCGTTCATCAGCTCCGGCGGCTCGAGCCTGCTGGCGATGCTGATCGCGGTGGGGATTTTGTTGAGCGTGGCGAGGCGCGGGGTGACGAATAAAATTCCGGCGGGGGATTTTGCCGCCAATGAAAATCCGTTTGCCGCCAGGAGAAAATGAACCTTCCCGAGAACCCGAAACCCTTCGTCGCCATCGCGTGCGGCGGAACGGGCGGACACCTCTTTCCCGGTTTGGCGGTCGCGGAACAGCTCAAGCAGCGGGGTTGCGAGGTCGGGCTGCTCATCTCGCCCAAGGAAGTTGACCAGCAGGCGGTGAAAGCCGCCGGCGGCATGGCGATCTTCACGCTGCCGGCCGTCGGCCTGCAAAACCGGAATTATTTTTCGTTCGCGCGCAGTTTCTGGAAATCGTTCCAGGCAGCGCGGGCCATATTCAAAACGCGCCGGCCCGCCGCCGTGCTGGCGATGGGCGGGTTCACCAGCGCGCCGCCGGTGCTGGCCGCGCGGAAGTTCGGGGCAAAGACGTTTCTGCACGACTCGAACACCATTCCCGGAAAGGCCAACCGGTTTCTGGCGCGCTGGGTGGACGAGGCATTCATCGGTTTTCCCGAGGCTGCGGCCCGGCTGCGGGCAAAAAAGATTTCCGTCACCGGCACGCCGGTGCGTCCGCAATTCCAGGTGCGCGACCCCGCCGCCTGCCGCCTGGCGCTGGGGCTGGAGCCAAACATGCCGACGGTACTGGTCGTTGGTGGCAGCCAGGGTGCCAGCGGCCTGAATGATTTGATTTTGTCCGCATTGAAACTGATGCCGCGGGCCCAATGGCTGCACCTGACCGGGGCGAAGGATTTTGAAGCGGTGAAGGCCGCCTACGCGGCGGCGGGCATCAAGGCGGTGGTGAAGCCGTTTCTGGCCGAAATGGAGCTGGCGCTTGGTGCGGCCACGGCGTGTGTCAGCCGCGCGGGCGCATCGTCGCTGGCGGAGATCGCAGCCATGCGGTTGCCGTCCGCGCTGGTGCCGTTGCCGACCTCGGCGGACCATCATCAATGGAGCAACGCGCTGGCCTTTGAAAATACCGGGGCGGCCATGCTGCTCGACCAAAGAAATTCTTCGCCGGAAAAAGTCGCGGAGACGCTGACGACATTGGTCCGCGATGAAATAACGCGCTTGAGGATGGAGGCGGCCTTGGCGCAGTGGCACGCGCCGGCGTCGGCGGAAATCATCGCAAAAAATATCTTGAATGCCATCGGACAGGGGGCCGGCCAGCCGGCCCGCGGCGGTGTCAAACCGGCGGCGGGCGGCGAAATCAAATTGAGAGTGGTGACATGACGGCATTTGAACCCTCATCGATGGTTGACGAACTGGCCGGGCGGCTTTCCCCCGGGACGGTCATCAAGCGGGACGAGCCGATGGCCAAGCACACCACGTTGCGCGTCGGCGGCCCGGCGGATGCATATGTCGAACCGGTCACGGAAGGTGACTTGGCGGCCATCTTGAAATTTTGCAACGAGCGAGGCGTCAAATTCTTCCTGCTGGGCCGCGGTTCGAACCTGGTTGTGCGGGATAACGGCTTTCGTGGCGTGGTGATCTGCCTGGCACATGCGAATTTCAGCAAGGTCGAGATCGACGGCCTGCGCATCCGGGCCGGGGCCGGCGCGAAGCAAAAGGCGGTCGCGGTGGAGGCCAAGCGCAACGGCCTGACCGGCGTGGAATTTCTGGAGGGCATCCCCGGCAGCATCGGCGGGGCGCTGCGGATGAACGCCGGCGCGATGGGCGGTGAGACGTTCAACGCCGTGGAATTGGTGCGCGTGATGGATTTTGCGGGCGACATCCGCGAGCTGAGGCCGGCGGAGATGTCGGTGACGTACCGGTGCTGCGCGACGTTGAAGGACCACATCGCCCTGTCGGCGGTGTTCAAGTGCGTGGCACAGCCGCGTGCGGAGATCGAGCAACGGATGAAGGCGTACAGCGAGAAGCGCTGGAGTTCCCAGCCGGCCGCGCCGAGCGCGGGCTGCATGTTCAAGAACCCGGCGGGCATCCCGGCGGGGAAACTCATCCAGGAACTGGGCTTGAAAGGCACGTTTGTGGGTGGCGCGATGGTTTCCCTGGAGCATGGCAATTTTTTGGTGAACGGCGGGATGGCGACCGCTGCGGACGTGCTGGAACTGATCGCCACCCTGCAGGCGAAGGCCAGGGCGGAGCGGGGGATCGAGTTGCACACGGAAGTGGAAGTCATCGGCGAGTAGGGGGTGACAACCAAAATGGTTGCGAAACGGTTGCGAAAGCATTGACAACCGTTTTGGTTGCGATATGGTTGCAACATGATCACGATCACGATCAAGGGGCTGTCGAAGGAAGCGCACCAGGCGCTGAAAAAACGGGCTGCGACCCACGGGCGCAGCCTGAACACGGAGGCCATCGCGGTCCTGGAGTCCAGCGTGCGCAGCCAGCCGGTCGATAACGAGGCGCTCATCGAGCGGGCGCGCCAGTTCCGCAATTCCCTCCAGTTCAAAGTGACCGCCGCCGACTTGAGGCGTTTCAAGGAAAAAGGCCGGGCGTGATCGTGGTGGACCACAACGTCCTGGTTTATTTTTGGCTGCCGAGCGAGTTCGCCGGGCTGGCCGAGGCGGTCAAGGCGCAGGACGGCGACTGGGCGGCGCCGATCGTGTGGCGTTCGGAGTTCCGGAACGTGCTGGCCGGTTACCTGCGGCGGAAGATTTTGACGGAAGATGAGGCCAATGCCGCCTACTTGAACGTGCAGAAGGACATCGGCGCGAATGAATACTCGGTGCCGACGGAGCGGGTCCTCAAGCTGGTGCTGGCCTCGGATTGCAGCGCCTATGATTGCGAGTATGTGGCGCTGGCCCAGGACCTGGGCGTGCCGCTGGTGACGACGGATGAGCGGGTTTTGAAGGCATTTCCCAAGATCGCCGTGGCCTTGGACAAGTTTGCGAAGCGTAAATAAATGAGCCGGAAGTTGAACATCACCGTGATGCTCGGGGGGCCGAGCGCCGAGCGCGAAGTGTCTTTGCGCACCGGCGCGGCGGTGGCGAACGCCCTGCGTTCGCTCGGCCACGAGGTGGACGAGATCGACCCGCGGACGCCGGAGTGGTTTTTGTCGCCGAAGACGGATGTTGTTTTCCTCGCCCTGCACGGCACCTACGGCGAGGACGGCACGGTGCAGAAGCAACTCGACATGCTGAACGTGCCCTACACGGGCTGCGACGCGGAATCGAGCCGCATCGCTTTTGACAAATTGCTGACCAAGCAGTCGTGCATGCAGGCCGGCGTGCCGACGGCGCGGTTTTTGGTTGTGAATTCGCCCGACACGCGATTGCCGGCCGGTTTTCAACCGCCGCTGGTGGTGAAACCTGCACGGCAGGGTTCGAGCGTGGGGCTGCAATTTGTGGAAAAGGCGGGCGATTGGCATGCGGCGCTGACGGAATCGCTGAAGTTCGACACCGAAGTGCTCGTTGAGGAGAAGATCATCGGGCGCGAGACCACGGTGGGGATTCTGGGCGACCAGATATTGCCGGTGGTCGAGGTGAAGCCGAAGGCCGGCAACTACGATTACCAGAACAAGTACACGGCCGGCACGACGGAATATTATTGCCCGGCAAAATTTGACGTAGCGACGACCAAACGCATCCAGGAAGCAGCTTTCGCCGCGTTCAAGGCCGTGGGCGGGCGCGATTACGCGCGCGTGGACGTGATGGTCCGCACCGATGGCACGCCGGTGGTGCTGGAAGTGAACACGCTGCCCGGCATGACCGAGACCAGCCTGCTGCCCAAGGCGGCGGCGGCGGCGGGGATGAATTACGCGGAATTGTGCCAGCGGATGGTCGATCTGGCCCTGAAACGGAAACCAAAACAAAATGTGGTTTAGGCGCGAAAATAAGAATCGCAACCGGCGGCTGGGACGCGGGCACGTCCTTGACGTGAAGCTGCGCTCCGACCAGGTGCGCGCGAACCGCATGCGTCTGAGCGCGATCCTGTTGTCCGTGGTCTTCGGCACGTTCTTCGGCCTGTACCTCGTCTGGCGCACGGGCGAGCTGCTGCTCGACAAGTTCGTGTACCACAATCCCGATTTCGCGATCCAGAACATCGAGATCCAGACGGACGGTGTCATCACCAAAGACCAGCTCCGGCGCTGGTCGAACGTGCGGCCCGGCGCGAACCTCTTCGCGCTCGACCTGGCGAACGTCCGCCGCAGTCTCGAGATGGAGTCCGCCATCGAGACCGCCTCTGTTGAGAAGGTGCTGCCGCACACGCTGCGCATCCGCGTGACGGAGCGCGATCCCATCGCGCAGGTGGACATGCCGTGCACGGACGTCAACGGCAACCTCGCCGTGGCCGTGACGCAACTGGACAAGAACGCCGTGGCCATGAAGCCGCGCGACCCGCGGGAATGTATCGTGCCGGTGACGCAGTTGAACCCGCAGATGCCGGTGATTTCCGGCATCAACCCGGTGAAGCTCAAGCTGGGCGAGGCGGTGCCCGCGCCGGAAGCCGCGCATGTGTCGGCCGCGCTGGAATTGATCCAGGCCTTTGGCCTTTCACCGATGGCGGGGCTGGTGGACCTGCGGCGCGTGGACATTTCACAGCCGGGCGTGCTCATCGTCACAACGGGGCAGGGCAGCGAGATCACGTTTTCCCTTCAAAATTTTGACCAGCAGCTGCGGCGCTGGCGGCAGATCTATGACCTGGGCATGGGCCAGCAGCGGGTGATCGCGACGGTGGACCTGGCGGTGGCGAACAACGTGCCGGTGCGCTGGATGCTGGCCAGCACGGCACCCTTGGTGGCGCCCAAGCCAAAACCAACAAGAAACCGGAGGAACAATGTTTGAGGATTCCAACATCGTGGTCGGGCTGGAGATCGGCACGTCCAAAATTTGCGTCGTCGTTGGCGAACAGAACGCCGAGGGCGCGCTGAACATCATCGGCCTGGGACAATCGCGCTCGCGTGGTGTTCGCAAGGGCGAGATCATCAACCCCGAGCAGGTCGAAGAAGATTTGCGTGCGGCGGTCTTTGAGGCCGAGCAGATGGCCGATGTCGAGATCCGCAGCGTGTATCTCGGCGTCAGCGGCAATCACATCCGCGGCTTCAACAACCGCGGCATGCACACGGTCGTTTCCGCCGAGCGCGAGATTTCCGAGGACGATGTCCAGGACGTCATCAAGAACGCCAAGGCCATCAACCTCCCCGCCGAGAACACCGTCGTCCATGCCGTTCGCCAGCATTTCTTCGTGGACGGCCACGACGGCGTGACGAACCCTGTCGGGATGCTCGGGGCGCGCCTGGAACTGGACATGCACGTTGTCCACGGCAACGC
>DATHQS010000100.1:0-10672 GCA_035482455.1 Candidatus Acidiferrales bacterium
GCGCACTGTGCGTGCCGGGCTTGACGGGCCGCGCGCTTGACTGGATGGCACCGCGGTTGGAAACCGGTCGAAAAAACAACGGATAAACAAGGCAGTCCCGGCATTTGCACCCGATCGGATCCAACGTCACGTTGGCGTCACGTCGGCCTCATCCTCCTCGTTCTCGTCCTCGTCCTCGTCCTCGCTGCCCCCAATTGGATCCAACGTCACGTTGGCGTCACGTTGGTCCCGTCGCGGAGCGACATTTGAAATCTGAAATCTCCAATCTCAAATTCCCATAAAAACACCCACTCCGCGCCCCCTGCCTGTCGGTGACGAGACTCAGGGCTGAAGGCCCGCAATATGACAGCCCAGGCTGAAGGCCTGGGTACTGCGTCCCTTAAAATTCTCAAGCGCTGTAAGCGCGTGACAAATATGCATCAGACGGAACTAGCCAAGCCGGGTTGTAGCGGCAGGCATCCTGCCTGCCGTAGAGGGTGGCATCCCTGCCGCCCGGAAAAACCGTGGACCCACCGCTGACTCACGAAAAATCCACATCGCCCGGCGTTTGCGGACGGAAACGGCAGTTGAAGCTAGATCGCAAAATGAACTCGATTGGGTGTAAAAACCGGAACCTCTTTCAGTTTAATCTTGGGAAAGTGTAACAACGCCTGTTCGTCCTTCGTAAGTCATCGTGTAATGCTGTAAAAATGTTCTGCCAATCAATGCCTTGTGCCATTGCCCACCAGCCTCCAAATGAACTCCCGCAAAAGCACCATAAAGAGTAAAATTCAGCGAAGGGAATCTAACTTGAGCGAGGTGGATATTGACCTCATGCTTTCCGCCAATTCCAGAAAATGTTCTGCGATCAATAATTGGCAAGTTCAGTTGTGCAGCAAGCACACTGTCAATACAACTTTCTGTTGCGCCACTATCGACAAGTGCGCGTATTCCAGTGATGCCGGGCACTGGTGGATTTGGCTGGCCAAGCTTAAAATTTGGATCAAAACCTATGTCGACAAAAATTGTCGGTCCGTAGGACACCAGCAGGTCTTTGGCGCTCGCGCCGCCTGGAACATTAAGAAAGCCGCATTGTGTGTTAGCCATAAACAGGCTTGAACATTACAGAAGCTGGAAGGGTTAGCGAGGATGCTCCAATTTGCTTGATTAAATAAGGTCCACGGCCAAAATTGGCGACTGCTTGGCTGGCTGCGGCATCAAAGGAATCAAAAAAATCAACTAGCTTTTCGTCGTGAAAAAGCACCCATTTCCCCATGTGTTTTAATTCAAGCTCCTGACGTAGCTTTTCGTATGCTTCAATATCTTTTTGCACGTCTGCCATATATAAACCTTAACCTCTTTTCATCGGCAGGCAAGCGGCAAACTTGAGCGGTTTTTTGACTGTGCCAAATTTGCCGCCAAAAATTTAGCCCGGCCTTAAAAACCCGAATGCGCTAGAAACGCCCTGATTAATGCGGCAAGTTAGGCAGGTGACACCTGAAGACGCTAGGAAACATTGGGAAGGGCTTGCCGGCGCGTTTGTGATGAACTTCGGCCATGTGGAAGCCGTTGCGTGTCAATGGATATACAAGCTAACCAACGATCAAAACGCCCGCGATAAGGCCATTGATACTGTTCTCGCAAATCGTATCAAAAAGGTGTGCGAGTTGATTCCAACCTCCAATCTTTCAGCAGAACAAAAGCAAAGGGCGCTAGAACTTTGGGCATACGTTTTAAAAACAACAAAAATGAGAAACGTGCTTGCACACAGCCCGTTTATCACCAATCAGAAAAACGAAAGTGGCTTTGTGGACATTAAGGAGATGAAAGGCGTTTTGGATGGAAACCCGAAATTGGTTGAAGTCCTAACCTTTGAGCGTGTCGCCATAACTGGCAGGCGGACAGCCAAAGTCCTTAAGGAGCTTCTCGAATGTTACTGGCGCGACAGATGAAACCATAAAAGGCGATTCCGCTGCGGCTTTGTGTTGCCCATGCTCCCGGCCGCCTTGATCGTCCGGCGCTTGTTCCCTGAACTGGCTCCACTGCTGATCGCGGCGGCGATGCGTGCATCGATTTTTCGCCTGATTAATTCCCGTAATTCTTTTTTGTCTGGCATAAGGCCCTCAGTTCCCTTCTGTAAAAAGTTCCGCCCCCTTTTTCGCGTATTTCGCATATTTCGCGGTTAAAAGTCAGGTTTCCCCATCGTCCCATCTCTGTGTTCTCTGTGATCTCTGTGGTTAAAAAACTTTGTGTGTGTGGTGGCCGTATGCAAGTAACGTTCTTTGCAGTTAAAAATTCGCGTTAATTCGCGGAATTCGCGCCCTTTGCGTGAGGCATTTTGTTCATCCGCATCCATCTTCCATCCTCCATCCTCCATCCTCCATCCTCGTTTTTTCGCCCTCGCCCCCCAGCCCGATCCATGGTTTATTGAATCCAAGCCATGACCGGTAAAACCAAACATCCGCCGCACAAAATCGAATTGAACCTGCGCGAGGTCGGGCAGTTGTTCAACACGATGGATCCCGCGCCGTTCCCGGAAAAGGACCTGGATGGCGATGCGGAGGAATTCATCCTCGGCTGGGTGCGGGAATTTCCCCTCGATGAACCCGTGTCCCTCGTCGTTCATCTGGCCGAGTTTCCCGCCCGGGGAAATCCGCAGTCGGATGTGGAACAGGGCATCCACCATTATTTCACCTATCGCGCGGAAATGAACAGATTGGAGCTGCGCCGGATGTTCAAGGACGGCCGGCAGAGCCTAATCATCGGTCTGGCGTTCCTGTCCGTCTGCCTGATGGCCAGCCATGCCATCGGCGGCAAGGACGTGGGCACCGCGCGCGACATCGCCCGCGAAAGCCTGACCATCGCCGGCTGGGTGGCCATGTGGCGCCCCATGCAGATTTACCTCTACGACTGGTGGCCGCTCCGCCGCCGCGGCAAGCTCTATCAAAAACTGGCGCGGATGCATGTCACCGTCCAGAAAAAATCCGACCCACCCCTTTAGCTTTGGCCTTCAGCCTTTAGACCTTGGACTTTCAAAGTTGCCTGTCCCGCGCGAACGCGTTAGATTCCGTCCATGAGCACACGGCAACTCATTGAAAAAGAAGTCGACAGCCTCCCTGAATCACTGCAGCGCGAGGTCTACGACTTCGCCCGTTTCCTCCGGTTCAAGCGCGAGGATGAATCCTTCAACGGCCTCCTCTTGAGCGAAACCGCCCTCGCCAAAGATTGGAACACCCCCGAGGAGGATGCCGCATGGGCAAGCCTCTAGTCGGTGAAGTGGTGGTGCTGCCCTTTCCGCAGACCAATTTGCAAGCCGGCAAACGTCGTCCCGCCCTCGTCGTGGCGGACCTGCCGGGCGACGACTTGATCCTCTGCCAGATCACCAGCCAGTCACGGAATGACGGAAAATCTCTGCCGCTGCTCGTGGCTGATTTTGAAAGCGGACGCCTGGCTCTGGACAGCTTCATCCGCCCGCAACGCCTCTTCACCGTGGAGCAAACCGTGATTCTCTACGCCGCCGGTAAAATCAAAAACGCCAAGTTGCAGGAAGTGAAAGCTTCCATCCGCCAGCTTTTTGCCTAGCCACCGGATTAAACTTAAAAGATTCAGTCCCAGAAAACTGACCTTCCAATTTCCCCCCGTCGCGTCGTCCTGCCTGTTCCGCTACCGCGGGATCGCGCCGTAGCCTTGGCGTAGGCGGATGCCCCGTCCTGAAATCGCGTGGCGCGCAGCGCTTTTACGCGACCCGCTTCAACTCTTTAACTCTCACCACCTCCAAATATTTCAAAACATTTCCATCCCAACGTTGTCTAATCCGGTATGAACCAGAATCGCCGTGCCCAGGCTGCTTTCACCCTGGTTGAACTGCTGGTGGTCATCGCCGTCATCGCCATTCTCACCGCCTTGTTGTTGTCTGTATTGAGTCGCGCCAAAGCGGGTGCGAAGCGCACGGCCTGCTTGGAAAATCTTCGCCAAATCAACCTGGGTCTGCGCATGTATTCTGACGATTCAAGCGATTACTCGCCGAAAACTCCGCACACGAACAACCTTCCATCCCTGGCAAATATCATTGATTTTACCGGCTTCAAAGAAGTCATGAAACACAATGTCGGCCTGAATGGCCCCTCGTCGGCGCAGGATAAAATCTTTGCCTGTCCGGCTGACATTTTTTACTACGATTTGGTTACCAATGGCCAGCCGTATGTGGCACAAGGAATCCATGAACAGGTTTTCAGTGATTATTCGAGCTATGGATTCAATGGCGCAACCGGCACAAACCCGGTTTCCGGCCGGCCAGCCAGCATCGCCGGGAGAAAAATCAGTTCAATAAAAAGTCCTGCCAGAACGCTATTGGTCTTTGAAATTCCAGCCATCTTTCCCTACTCATGGCACGAGCCCAAGCGCCCCCTTTCCCCAGAGAATGCAGTCTTCAATGACGCAAAAAATATGGCCTGTTTCGTGGATGGCCATGTCAACTATGTCAAAATTTATTGGAACACCAATCGCCTGACGGTTGGCGGGGTGTCATACATAACGGATGCGCTGGACTATGACCCGCCCGCCGGGTACGACTATCAATGGAGCGGAGATTGAATGAAACACGCCTTCACGCTGATTGAATTGCCCGTGGTCAGCTTCATGGAAATCAAACGGCGCATCGTTTTAAAATAACCTGTCCCTTTTTCAAGGCTGCGTAAATGTATAAGTAAGATGATGACCGACGACATGGCGTTGCTGCGGGATTATGCCCAACGCAATTCCGAGGAAGCGTTTGCCGCGCTGGTCTCCCGGCACGTCAATCTCGTTTATTCCGTCGCGCTGCGCCAGGTGCGCGACCCGCATCTGGCCGAGGAAATCACGCAGGCGGTCTTCATCATTTTGGCGCGGAAGGCAAAGTTGCTCAACGCAAAGACCGTTCTCTCCGGCTGGCTTTGCCGCACGGCCCACTACGCGAGCGCGAACGCGTTGACCATTCAACGGCGGCGACAACACCGCGAACAGGAGGCTTACATGCAATCCACTCTGAACGAATCCGAATCCGGAACCTGGACGCAAATCGCCCCGCTGCTGGACACGGCCTTGGCGCATCTGGGTGAAACCGATCACAACGCCATCGTGCTCCGGTTTTTTGAGGGCAAAAGCATGAAGGAAGTCGGCGCGGCTTTGGGCGCAAATGAAGAAACTGCCAAGAAACGTGTGAACCGCGCGGTGGAAAAATTGCAGAAGTTTTTTCTCAAACGCGGCGTGACTTCGACGATGGCAACCCTTGCCGTGGCGATTTCCGCCAATTCCGTTCAAGCCGCGCCAGTCCTGCTTGCAAAAACAACAACCGCCGTCGCGCTGGCCAAGGGCGCGACGGCTTCCATTTCAACCTTAACCCTCATCAAAGGAACCTTGAAAATTATGGCATGGACAAAAGCAAAAACAGCGATTGTTGTTGGCGTGGGCGTGTTGCTCGTGGCGGCAACAACCATTGCGGTCGTAAAAACCGAACAAGGCGGAACACAAAAAGCCGCACTCATGGAAGAAATGCCGGTTAAAGAACAAATGAGGACCATGAAAATGTCGGTCTACCCGGCAATTTTGAAATTCGCCCAAGCGCATCAGGACGAACTTCCAAAGAGCCTGGCCGATTTGAAACCTTACCTTCCAGCCGGCCTCACTGGAGTTGATGATGCGCATTGGGAAATACTCCAAAGTGGAAAGGTGACCCCAGAATTTGTCGCACAGAAAAACCTGATTCTCCTTCAACAGAAGAATGTCCCGCCGGAAAAATCGAAAATAATCGTGTATGCTGACGGCCACATTGAATACAAAAAATAGCGGCTGGCTGAAGCCGCGAGGTTTCACCCTGATTGAATTGCTGGTGGTCATCGCCATCATCGCGATTCTGGCGGCCCTGCTGTTGCCCGCTTTGAGCAGCGCCAAGGCCAGAGCAAAGCGGACGGCGTGCCTGAACAACCTGAAACAGATCAATCTCGGCGTTCATATGTATGCCGATGACCACGACAATGTTCTGTCTTTGGTCAGCACCGGCTCGTCCGATGCCGTCTTTACCGATTACAAGGATTGGATGAAAAGCTATGTGGGATTGCACGGTGTTTCGTCGCCGCAGGATGCGCTTTTTGCCTGCCCGGCCGACACATTTTGTTACCCCGACAACATCGGCGGCGCGCCCCAAGCCTGCCATCTGCTGCCGGCATACAATTATTCGAGTTATGTGTTCAACGCAGGAAACATCCGCAAGGACTATCCATTTACGAACGGGTTTCCCGGCATTGCCGGCCGCAAATTGACCTCCGTAAAAAATCCCGTAAAAACAGTTCTCGTCGCGGAACAACCGGCGCTTGCCCCATACTCATGGCATCAGCCTCAAAAATTGGTGGCAAAACAATATCATTATAATGACGCCCGGAACGTGGTCAGCTTCGTGGATAGCCACGTCAGCTACGTCAAAATCTACCTGGACATGAACACCACACCCGGCCATTTCGAGGCCTGGCATTACGATCCGCCAGCGGGCTATGATTACCAATGGAGCGGCGACTGAATGAAACGCGCCTTTACGCTGATTGAGCCATGCCATCCGTAGATCACCGGCAATACATCACTTATGACCCGCAAGTGAGAAATGGCGAGCCTTGCATTCGCGGCTTGCCGATCACGGTCTTTGAGATTATCGGCCGGCTGGGAGCCGGCCGGGCCTTTGGTCAGATTTTGACAGATTTTCCGCAGTTGACCCGCGCTGATATCATGGCGTGCGTGGAGTTCTGTGAGCAGCAGCTTGGCGCAGCTTTGGATTGAAAGTTTTGCGTGAATCTCGTGGTTTGCTAAAACGCATTTTGATGGCCAGCCCGAAACGTGGTTGTACAATCCCCCGGAGAACTGTGATTACCGATGGAGCGGAGATGGAACATGAAACGCGCGTTTACCCTGGTTGAATTGCTGGTGGTCATTGCCATCATCGCCATTCTCGCGGCCCTATTGCTGCCGGTTTTAGGTGCCGCGAAAGAAAAAGCGGGGCGCATCACCTGCACGAACAACCTGCGCCAGATCAATCTGGGGATTCGCCTGTATTCCGACGATGCGAAAGACACCTTGCCTTCCGCATCGACCACAAACCGGATGATTAATTACTACAAAATACTCGTGCAGGGCTATGTTGGTTTGAATGGACCGCCCTCGCCTTCAGACAAGCTGTTTGCCTGTCCGGCGGATACCTTTCGCTACTGGACTACGGCCGGTCATGTCGTGGTGTTTTCGCCGACGGGCCGTCACGAGTCACCGAACGCAAATTATTCCAGTTATGTATTTAACGGGATAAACAAGGAACAGACGAATGCCAGTGCCAAAGGCCCAACCCTGGGCATCGCCGGGCAGAAATTAAGCGCGATCAAGCACCCGGACAAAACCGTTCTGGTCACGGAACATTCATCCTTTTTTCCTTATTCATGGCATCAGCCCAAAAAGCCGGTTTCCGACCCGAACAGCTGCTTTTTTAACAACGCCAGGAACATGGTCAGCTTCGTGGATGGACACGTCAGTTACCTCAAAACATATTGGAACGGACAGGCGGGTTCGCTGGCCATTTTTTACAATCCGCCCGCCGGCTACGATTATCAATGGAGCGGAGATTGATTGTTCATAAGCACAACCATTCGTGTCAATTCGTGCGCTTCGTGGTTCATTCGCCATTCCGCCCGCATCCCGCTCCAACGCTCCAACACTCCAACGCTTAAACTCTTCAACCCTACAACTCTTCAACCCGTTTTTCTTCATTCTTCATATGTGGCCGTACGCTAGTACCATCGCCAGAACTGTGGAGGGCCAAACCCCAAGGGATGTAGTAGATTGTCATCGATTCACCCATCGATGTAATGATGTTTTACCGTCTCACACCCCGTGTTCTGGTCCTGTGCAGCCTCCTGCTGTCCGCCCCCGTCGTACTGGCGAACCCCAACCTCCCCGGCGGCGGCAACACGGGCACCGGATCGCCCGTGACGCTCACCGACAACGGCACCACCGTGACCATGGCCAACGGCATCATGTCCCTCGTCATCACCAAGTCGAGCGCCCAGATCGGCACCATCAACTACACCTTCAACAACACCGGCAGCACCCAGACGCTCAACCTGGTCTCCGGCAATCCCAACGGCGGCAAGCTGTACTGGGAAAACAGCAACAATGAAGGCCTGTCGTTCAGCTATTCGGTCGTGGCCAACAACGGCGATTACGCGGAG
The DNA here is from genome assembly GCA_035482455.1 of Candidatus Acidiferrales bacterium. GTDB lineage: Bacteria > Verrucomicrobiota > Verrucomicrobiia > Limisphaerales > UBA11358 > UBA11358. Next base: position 8,220 of record DATHQS010000100.1, read on the forward strand.
GTTTCCCTGCCCTGCACGACGGCCGGGCTGATCGGCATGGAGATCCATTTCGCGATGCGCCGCGGCTCGACGGGATTTTATGTCGCCGTCATCTGGTCGCATCTCGGCACCGACCCCGCCATCGGCATGGGCGAATGCCGCGACAACATCTACGCCGGCTCCATCTTCAACTGGATGAGCGTGGACGCGACCCGCAACCGGCTGATGTCGGTCTCCACCAGCGCCACCGCCTCCCCGGTGGCCGGCGCGCCGAAGGAGGTCACCATCTGGACGAGCGGCATCTACGCCGGCCAATACGAGGACAAATATAAATACTCGGCGGATTTCGGCGACGAACGCGTCTGGGGCTGGAGCAGCGTGGGCACCGGCGGCAAAAACATCGGCCTGTGGAACATCCTCGCCAGCACGGAATATTACAACGGCGGACCGATGAAACGCGAACTGATGTCCCACATCGGCACGACCATCCTGAACATGCTCAACGGCGGCCATTACGGCGGCGGTGAGGACGGCTCCTGGGGCGCGAACGAGCCTTGGACCAAGGTCAGCGGCCCGTACTTCATCTATTGCAACAACATCTCCAACACCAACACGGCGACGAACACCGCCGCGCAGATGCTGTACAACGACGCGGTCGCGCAGGCCGCCGCCGAAGCCTCGGCGTGGCCGTACTTCTGGTTCACGAACGCCAATTACGCGGCGGCCTCCGGGCGCGGCGTGGTCGCGGGGCAGATCGTCATCAACGACGCCTATAACCCGAACGCCTCGGCCTCGAACTTGTGGGTCGGCGTCATCCAGCAACCGCTCACCACGGACGGCGTTTATGATTTTCAGGAATGGGTGAAACCCTATCAATTTTGGACGAAAGCGGATGCGAATGGAAATTTCGCCATCTCCAACGTCATCGCCGGCGCGAATTACACCTTGTACGCCTACGGGCCCGGCGCGGCGGGCACGTTTCAATCGCAGGCGCAATCCGGCGGCAACGCGCCGAACTCCGTGGACATCCCCGCGTCGCAATTCAGCGTCACGGTCACAGGTGGAGCGACGAACAATCTGGGACCGGTCACCTGGACGCCGACGCGGGTCGGCCCGACGGTTTTCGAGATCGGCTATCCGGACCGCACCGGGCGGAAATTCCGTCACGGCGAAGACTGGTGGGTGGGCGACATCGGCCCGGGCCCGACCAATCCCCTGCCCGTCTGGAGCAAATGGCTGGAGTATCCGTTTGATTTTCCCAGCGGACCGAACTACGTCGTCGGCCAGAGCCATTGGACGACCGACTGGAATTTTTGCCAGCCCGTGGTCACGGACAGCGCGGGCAATTACAATGGTTCAACTTCCCTCATCACGTTCAACCTGCCCAACGGGCCGGGGGCGACGGCATCGCTCTACATTGCGCTCTCCTCACATTACCAGGGGCCGCTCATCGTACAGATCAACGGCGCCAATATCGCCGGGGCCAACGGTTACGGACCAAGTTACAGCAGTTCGGCCAGCGAGAGCGATGCCAGCATCCGTGAAGGCATCCACGGAGTTTATACGGACAACCGCATCACCTTTGCGGGCAGCCTGCTGCACAGCAACCTGAACGTCATCACCCTCAACATGCGCAAGGGCGGCTACTTCGCCAACCACGCGATGTACGATTACATCCGGCTGGAGATGACCGGTTACATCCCGCCACCGCCGACCAACGTCGTGGCGTACGCGGGAAACAATTGCAACCTGGTCTGCTGGCCGGTGACGCCGGGCGCGACGAGTTACAACATCCTGCGCTCGACGACCTCCGGCAGCGGTTACGTTTCCATCACGAACGGCTTCGTCGGACCGGTGTGCGGCAGTGAACTGAACAACGCAACCTGGCTCGACACCAACGCCGTCAATGACACGACCTACTACTACGTCGTGCGCTCCATCAATCCGACCGGCAGCAGCACCAACTCGGCGGAAAGCCCGGGCGCGACGCCCTCGGCCGGTCTCTCCGCCAGCGCACCTGCGGCCCCCACCGGACTCAACGTCACCAGCGCCGTACACCACAGCATCGCCCTCAATTGGAGCGCATCGCCCGGCGCGAATTATTACACCATCCACCGCTCGACCCTGTTCGGCAACGGCGGCGGGGTTTCGAACGTTCTGGGCACCATCATCCTGAATAACACGAACACAACAACCAGCTATACGGACACCACGCCGACGGACGGCAGCATCTACAGTTATTATGTGACCGCCAACAGCGCAGGCGGCACGAGCGACAGTTCAACCGCCGCCGTGGGTGTGGCCCTGCCCACGCCGCCCGCGGGCGCACCCGCGACGCTGACCGGGACCTATTCCCTGGCGAATACAAACGTGGCGCTGAACTGGTCGGCGGTTTCCGGCGCGGTCGGTTACATCATTCGCCAAGGAACGAGCCCCAGCGGGCCGTTCACCTACGTGGACAATGTCACCGAGAC
>DATHQS010000101.1:0-6569 GCA_035482455.1 Candidatus Acidiferrales bacterium
GAGCCGGTGACGGTGCCCTGGGTGGCCTCAAAGGCGACTTGCGGGTCGTTGGGGAACTTGCCCATGGCTTCCTCCAAGAGAGACGCATCGCGGGTGGTGCGGAAGGCGGCGAGGAGGTTGACGGCGGTGCGGCCGTTGGCGTTGAGGAACGCTTCGGCCTGGTCGTGGGTCAGTTTCACCGTCGCCGACCGGTTAGTGAGGTCGGCCCAAAAGTTGGTGGGTGTGGTGATGCCGACAGCCGGCTGGTTCGTGAGGACGGGAACAGATGCGAGGACCGGCATGGGTTTCAGCATTTCCGATTCGGAGAGATCTTTGGCGAGGCGCCGGTTTTCAGCGGTCATCTGGTCCATCTGCGTTTGCAGGGATTGGTTGGCCGCGCCCAGTTTTTTGGCCTGATGGGCTTCATAGATACCGGCACCGGCCAGGGCGGCGATGGTGGCGGTGACGAGGACTTTTTGGAGAGTAGTCATAGCAATGGTTTTGGTGGCGGCGATGATGGTGGCAGTGGAAGCGGTGGTGCCCGCGAGGGTGGCGGTGGTGATGGTGGCGGCCAACAATCCGGCGGGTGCGGCCTGGACGGCGTTGGCGGTAATCAAAGCGACCAGTCCGGTTGCGCCGATGGTGACTTTGCGTTTGGAGAAGCACTCGCGGAGACGTTCCACTGCTCGATTGACGCGTTTTTGAGCGGCTTCCGGGCTGGTGCCGAGGATGTACGCCATCTCCTGCGCAGATTTGCGTTGGAAATAACGGAGGAGCAGGGCGTCGCGATCAGCTTCGTTCAATTCACCGAGGGCGGTATCGAGCTCGGGGGCGATCTGATCCCATGAAACATCGGAAGCGTCGGATGATAGCAGTTCATTCATGGTGGCGGCCTCCTGTTCGCGAGTGCGGCGGCGGACGTCCGCGCGGACAACGTTGGCGGCGAGGTTTTGGGCCGTGCGATGGAGCCAGCCGTTCAATACGGGACGGTCGATGAGATGGCGGGCCTGCTGCGCCAGCGCCACGAAGACCCCTTGCGTGACATCCTCGGCAAGATGGGTGTCGCGCACCATGCGCACGGCTGCGGAATAAACAAACTCGATGTGCCGGCGAACGAGTTCAGCGAACGCGGCTTCCGTCTGATGCCGGGCGTAATCACAGATCAACTGCTGGTCGGTAAAGTCGTTCACTTATAAAAGAGTAACCGCCGGGCGCCGAATCGGACAGGGAAAGGAGAGAATCCGGATTGGAGGAGCGCCGGTTCCGGGGGCCAGCACGGAGGCGGGCATCCATTTTGCCTGGCGTCACTGCGGCCCATACTTGTTTGCGACCCACTGCAAGGCAGCCACTTCACCAAAGGCCCGCCGGCGGTTTTCATAATTGAGAATATCCTGATCCGACATGGTTGGCAGCAATGGCGTAACCTGTTGCATCAATTTGCTGATGGCTGCCCGGTTTTGAGTGATTTGGTTGAGCTGGTCCTGCGCGGTCTGGCCGTTGCCGCCGAAAGAACTTTCAGGGGGCATCGCGCTGAGGGCAATTTTTTCGATGGCCATGCCGACCAGTTGATCCAGCAGCATCGGGTCGGTGGATGGATCCGTGAAACGCTGGCCCAGACCAATCGCCATCTCAAAGGCGGCTTGGGCGGAAGCCTGGTCGCCCGATTGGGTGTAGGCCTTCGCCAGATCAACGAGGTTTACGCCCAACTGTTTAATCTGGTTCAGCTGGGGCACCATGAGCCAGGCATCAGAAATCCGTTCGGCTTCCGCCGCCGAATAACCGGCCGAAAGGTAGGCTTCTTCGTCATCTTGAGCGCGATTGAGCGTATAATCCTGAAGCTGAGGCTTGCCGGACGCGGTGGTAACTTCCTGAATTCCCTGGTCGATCTGGCCGGAGGTGAAATAATTATAGGCCGAAAGATAATTTGCCAGCGCATTGTCAGGAGCAGATTTCTCAAATGCGTCCAACCATTGACGCTGTTGTGCCGGAGAGAAGTCCTTGTTGAGAACCGCCTCGAAAGCGACCTGCGGGTCGTTTGGATATTTTTCCATTGCTTCCTTCAACAGCGCCGGGTCGCCGCCGGTGCGATAGGCGGCGAGGAGGCTCGATGCCTTCCGTCCGTTGGCCTTGAGGTAAGCCTCGACCTGGTCGGCGGTCAATTTGGGCGCGTTATCTTTGAACCGTGAAAACAGGTTGGTAGACGGCAAATCATCCGCGGAGCTGTTCGTTGAAGCAGAGACCTGCATGGGTGGCGCAGGCAGGTGCGGGGCGGGCTTCTTTGAAAGACTGGCGATCCGGTTCATCGCCTCGTCGCGTTCGCGTTGTAATTGCTCAATTTGCCCGGCCAAGGGCGCTTGCTGTTGTTGGAGGATTTGAACTTGGTCGCGCAGTTGCGCGGCTTGATGCGCTTCGTAAATGCCGGTACCGATGGCGGTGGCGAGCGCGGCGGTGACGAGGGTTTTTTGGAGAGTGGTCATGGCGATGGTTTTGGTGGCGGCGATGAGGGTGGCGGTGGAAGCGGCGGTGCCGGCGAGAGCGGTAGTGGTGATGGCGGCGACCAAACCGGCAGGCACGGCCTGGATGGCGTTGGCGGAAATCAAGATGACGAGCCCGCCGGCGCCGACGGTGAGTTTGCGCCGGGAGAAGAGTTCGCGGAGGCGGTCAACGGCGCGGGTGACGCGTTTTTGGGCGGCTTCCTCAGAGATGCCGAGAAGGCCGGCCATCTCGGGGGCGGATTTCTTTTCGAAGTAGCGCAGGAGAAGGGCGTCGCGGTCGGCTTCGTTCAGTTCACCGAGGGCGGCGTCGAGATGGGGAGAGATGTGTTCCCACGAGGCATCGAGGGAGGCGGATAACAATTCATTCATGGTGGCGGCCTCCTGTTCGCGGGCACGGCGGCGTACGTCGGTGCGTACGGTTTGGGCGGCGATGTTTTGGGCGGTGCGATGGAGCCAGCCGGACAGAACCGGGCGATCCATAAGATTGGCGGCATTTTTGGCGAGGGCGACAAACACGCCTTGGGTCACGTCCTGGGCGAGGTGCGAGTCGCAGACCATGCGCACGGCGGCGGAATGGACGAGGGCGACATGGCGGCGGACCAGCTCACCGAACGCCGGTTCAGAGCGGTGTTCGGCGTAGGCGCGCAGCAGTTGCTGGTCGGTTTGGTCGTTCACTCACTGGATAGTAGCCGCCGATGGCCAAAGCGGACAGGGAAAGTGAGCCGAGGTGTCAGGACGCGCGCGATATATCATGGTTTTTTTATTTGACGTTGTCCGGCGAGGATTTAACGTGCGACGGATGACCAAGATTATTCAGAAGGGGAGAGTTGTTTTTGCGGGGAACCCGGGCCGCCCCCACCCCCAAAAATATTTCACCGTCGCGATCCTGCTGGCGCTGCTGGTTTCCTTGAGCGCACCGCTGGCGCAAGGCCAGGATGATGAATACCTGACCATCTACGGTATCATGAATCAGGCGGACGTGCTGGCCACCGGCGGCAAGACCAGCCAGGCGCACGCCAAATATATCGAGGCGCAGCGGGCGCTGGAGGCTTTTCAAAGGGCCAATCCCACCTGGAGCCCGGAGATCGTGACTTACCGGTCAAAGGATCTGGCGGAAAAAATCGCCGCCACTTCCGGGAAGGCCGTTGCCGCGGAGAATAACGCTTCGACCCCGGTCCAACCCGCCGCCAAAACCGCCGCGAAATCGCCGGTAAAACTCCTCGCTGCCGGCAGCGAACCGCGGACGGTCCTGCGCCTGCATCCCGCGGTCGGCGACAGGCAGACCATGAGCATGACCATGAAAATGGGCATGGAGATGACCACCGGCGGCAGCGCAATGCCGGCGATGGATATTCCCGCAATGCTCATGACCATGGACGTGGCGGTAAAAGATATTTCTGCCACGGGCGACATCACCTACGAAATGGTTTTCACGGATGCCACGGTAGCGAGCGACGCCAGCGTGGCGCCCGCGATGGCCGCCGCCATGAAATCATCGCTGGCGGGCATGCGCGGAATGACCGGCACCGGCAAGATATCCACCCAGGGCATCGTCAGTGGCGTGGAAATGAAGCTGCCTGCCGGTGCCGACCCGCAGTTGAGCCAGACCATGGGGCAGATGAAAGATTCTTTTTCCAGTTCCGCCACCGCCTTGCCGGAGGAAGCCGTCGGTCCGGGGGCCAAGTGGGAATGCCAGACGCGGGTCAAGTCGCAGGGCATGACGATTGACCAGACCATCAATTACGAACTCGTCTCCCTTGATGGTGATCGCCTCATCCTGCGCAGCACCATCCTGCAAAACGCCGCCAATCAGAAAATTGAAAGTCCCGCGATGCCCGGCATGAAAATGGATCTCAACAAGATGACGGGCGCCGGCACCGGCAGCACGACGCTCGACCTTGGCAAAATCATGCCCTCGGCGGGAAGCATGGATGAGAAAACGGAGATCAACATGGGCATGAACATCGGCCAGCAAAAGCAGGCCATGGACATGAAGATGAACATCAAGATTACGTTGGAATCGAAGTGACCGGCGCCAGCAGCGGGCAATTCGCCGACAAACAAAATGGCATGGAGCAGACTAACGCAGAGAGACGCGGAGGTGAGGGCGACCAAGCGCCATCGAAGCCCGGCCAACCGATCACTCGGAAATATTCAATGTTTCAGTGTGGGTGGAGCCGTCATCGGATATTCCACCCCGAACCATCACCGATCCCCAGCCGATCCGTTTGATTGGAACGCGGAGGCTGATGATGACCTTATTGCTTTGCAGGTCGACCGTGCCGTCATTCACCAATTCAAAGTCATCCAGTCCCAGATTGCCGGCGAAGTTGGTGGTCACAAGATCGCCGGAGGTCGTGAGCTGATCAAAGCTTCCGGGATACTGCCCATTGTGCCTGGCGGTGTATTTTTTAAAGGCGTCGAGAAGCGTGCCCATGGCATCAACCGCATGCGTCTGGTGCAAGATGTATTCGTCTTCCGTGGTTAACCGGTTGGTGGAACCGGATTGCGCCGCCAACTGGGCAAGCAGTTTCTGATTCGCCTGCCTTAATCCGCCAAGCTCACCGGCCTGTTGGCGGAGCGCCCCGATTTCACCGCGCAGTTTCAATAATTCAGAGTTGTTGCGGTTTGCGGTCGCCAATTCGACCTGCATATCAGCGAGCTGATTGGTGGCGGCAGCGCGTTCCTGTTGCAATTGCCGGATTTGTGCGGCCAGCGGGGCCTGTTGCTGCTGGAGGGACCGGTTTTGTCCGCGCAGTTGGGCGGCTTGATGCGCCTCGAAAATCCCGGCGCCGATGGTGGTGGCGAGCGCGGCGGTGACGAGGGTTTTTTGGAGCGTTGTCATGGCGATGGTTTTGGTGGCGGCGACGAGGGTTGAAGCTGAAACCGCGGTTCCGGTCAAAACCGCGGCGGTGGAAATTGTCGTGGCCAATCCTGCCGGTGCAGATTGAACGGCATTGACGGCGATGACGGCGGCGAGAGCTCCGGCGGTGGTGCGGATGCCGCGTTGCGCGAGCAGGTCGCGCAGTTTGTCGAGCGCGCGGTTCACCCGCATCCGGGCGGCGTCTTCGCTGCTGGCGAACGATTGGCCGACGGAGCGAAAATCTTGTTGTTCAAAAAATCGCAACAGGATGGCGGCGCGGTCGGCTTCATCGAGTTGATTGATGGTTTCGTCGAGCAACGGCGCGAGACGGGAAAAATCTGCGCCGGCATTTTCGTGGAGTGAGTTCATTTCAACCGCCTCGCTTTCGCGGGCAAGCCGGCGACGCTCGCCACGCATGGTATTGGCCGCCACAAAGCAGGCATGCCGGTGCAGCCAGCCGCCGAGCATGATTTCCGGGGGGAGTTCGCCGGCTTTGCCGGCAAGATCGGCAAAAACAACCTGCGCCACGTCCTGGGCACGATGTGCATCACCATCGACGAGCCGCAGTGCGGAGGAATAAACGAGATTGAGGTAACGGGTGACAATTTCCCGAAACGCCGGTTCGGAGCGTGTTTGCGCGAAATCGGCGAGCAGCTGGCGGCAGTCGTTCATTTTTCATCATTAAAGACCCGCCGACCGGGATAACCGAACAAAATATTTTCAGGTAAATGCGAAATGGTGGCGCCCTGCCGAGGCGCCGCCAGGGGAGGAACGGGATGGCAACTTACGGGTGGCCGTATTTATCGACAATCCATTGTTCGGCGTTGGCTTCGCCGAGCATGAGCCAGCGGTTTTTGTAGGTGATCAGGTCTTCGGGCGTCAAGGAGGGCAGCAGACTTTCGGTTTGTTGGTTCAGTTGCACGATCTGGGTCCGTTGCTGTGTCAATTGGTTGAGGCGGTCCTGGACGGTCTGGCCGTTATCACCGTAGGGAGCGTTGGGGTCCATGTTGTTAAGGGCAATTTTTTCGATGGCGATGCCGACGAGCTGGCTGATGGTGGGTTCGCCGGGCACCGGGGTGGCATACTGACGGCCCAGGGTATCGGCCAGTTGCAGGACGTTTTGGGCGGCGGCGGTGTCGCCAGACTGACGGTAGGCGGCGGCGAGTTGGGCGGTTTCCTGGGTGAGACTTTTGAGTTGCAGGAGTTGCGGCAACATGAGTTGAGAGGTGCCA
>DATHQS010000102.1:0-4361 GCA_035482455.1 Candidatus Acidiferrales bacterium
TGTCCTGTGCGGCGAACACCTTGTCGGCGGCCGAGCCGAAATCCGCCGCGTAAAGCTCGTAGCCGCTCACCTGTTGCCGCTTCGGATCACCGCCCGCACCATCCTTCACCGGCGCACTGATGCTGTCACTAACGGGAAACAGATATTCTCCGCGCGAACTCAGGGCGGCGGCGGTTTCCGTGCTCAAGATGACCTTGTTGGTGAACGCCGCGTGAAAGGCCGGGTATTGCGGTGGAGTGCGGATCCCTTTGGTTTCGCCCGGCGGCAGTGAGTCGCGGATGCCTTCGCCCTGGTAATTCAGTCCAATGACGTCCACGACGGCGGGCAGCGACATGTTTGCCTTGGCATAATTCATCGCACTGGTTGCGGGCCGCGTACCGTCTTCCTCGTGCGCGATGTCACGGAGACGCTGCGCCACTTTCGCCCCGTCCTCGCCGGTGAATTGCTCGCCGACTTCGTTGCCGATGCTCCAGAGGAACACCGAGGGATGGTTCCGGTCGCGGCGGATGAGCGCACGCAAATCCGGTTCGGACCAGTCCGGAAAGATGAGATGAAAGTCCAACGGCGTCTTTTTCCGTTCCCAGCAGTCGAAAATTTCGTCGAGCACCAGAAAGCCCATCTGGTCGGCCAGTTCCAGCAGTTCCGGCGCGGGCGGGTTGTGGCTCATCCGGATGGCGTTACACCCCATATCATGAAGCATTTCAAGCTGCCTCTGCGCTGCGCGCAGATTGAAGGCGGTACCCAGCGCGCCAAGGTCGTGATGCTGGTTCACGCCCCGAAGCTGGATGTGTTCGTCGTTGACGATGATTCCCTTATCGGGGTCAAAGCGCACCTCGCGGATGCCAAAGCGCGTTTCGTACCGATCCACGACCTGCCCGTCCCGCGAGACGGTTGTGACTGCAACATAGCGATTCGGCTGCTGCGTTGGCGGCGGACCCCAGAGTTTGGGTTTCTTGATCGTTCCCGTGCCTTCTGCAACGCCGCTTTCTCCCGGCGCGATTTGCAGATTCACCGCCGGTATCTTTGCCACTATCGAGCCGGCTTTCTCGCCCTTCAAATTCAACGCATAAATTTGCGTCGCCACGCTGATATTTGCCGCCTGCTTGGAATCATTGTCCACGGTCACCTTCAGATGCACGGTGGCGCGTCCGAGAGAAACCTCGGGCGTGGTAAGATACGTCCCCCACTGCCCCACATGGACGGGCAGGGTCTTGGTCAGCCAAACGTTGCGATAGAGTCCGCCTCCGGGATACCAGCGGGACGAGTCAGGCGGATTGTCGAGACGGATGGACAGTTGATTCACGCCACCCGGCACGATATAAGGCGTGAGATCCAGCCACCACGACGCGTAACCATAAGGCCAGCCGCCGACCAGATGGCCATTCAACCACACCATCGCGTATGACATCGCGCCATCTACATCGAGAAAGATGGATTTGCCGGCATCGCCCACGGGGATGTCGATCTGCTTGCGATACCAGCCGATGCCTGGGCTCGGCAGCCGCCCCATGCCTCCGCCAACGCCCTTGCCCCAGCCGGTATTGAAAGGCCCCGCGATTGCCCAATCATGCGGCAGGTTCACTCGCTGCCACGCGCTGTCGTCAAAGCCGGACTGCGTGTAGACAACGTTCGTGGCGACGTCTGTCTCCGGACGGATGTGGCGCTTTGCCGGATCATTGATGAACGCGTTGCCGGCCGGCAGGATCCACGGCTTGAGCACCACCCGGTTCGTGGCCGTAATTTTTTCCGCCGCGGTGGGTTCGGTATCCGCCGCCTTGTCGTCCTTGCTGTCCTTCACTTCCGGCCGCACGTCGTAAATCAAACCAGTGGAATCTCCGTTCGGATCGCCCTTGGTAAACTGCCAGTTATCGTCGATGGAAACCCGTTCCCGCGGCAAGGCAGAAGCTGGCAGCGTTGCCAGACATAGCCAGGTAGAAACACCAAAAGTGAAAATGGGGGATTTTTTCATCAAGGCTGCGATTTCACCGGCTCACTCTTCGTTTCCATTATGGGAACCATGGACAGCGACGACGCTTTGACGTAGGCAGCCACCCATTGAAAAAATGCCGGCCAGTTGGGCGTCACATCATGCCCGCCGTCATGCTGTCGCCACGCCAGCTCCCCGCCGATGAGCTGGTTGACCGGCGGCATGGGGTCGGTGAGGTAATCTCCCGGGGTGCCAAAATCCTTTTTGCCCAGCAGCCGGTAAACCGGCCCGGCCAGTGCGCCGGCCATGAAGCTGCCGTGCGCATCCACCCATTTGGCATCGCCGTGCTCAACGACCCCGTAGCTGATGAAGCACGGGCGCGGCGCGCACATCGCAATGAGTTCATGCGCATCCACGGGCAGGTCGGCGACGGTCTTCAACGGCTCGGCGGCGCCATACTTTAAAAAATTCCCGGCCATCCAATAGTATTCACCACCGGTAAGGTTTTCGACCGACTCCCCGAAGATGTGCCGGTGCAATTTCACCCCGCCTTCGCCCGAGGAGCCGATCAGGCCCACGGCGATGCGCGGTTCAAAGGCTTCGGTCACGATCGCCGCCTTGCCGTAGCGGGAGAGCCCCTCGATGCCGATTTTGTTCGTGTCCACCATGGACTCCGGATTGGCTTCAAAATAATCAATCAACCGGCTGACACCCCATTGCCACGCCCGTAACGCACCCCAATCGTCCGGCTTGCGCGGCCGGCCTTGATTCGCCAGGCCGATGATGCCGGTGGTCAACTTGTTGTTATCCGGCTGGATGCTGGCGGGCATAATCGTGGCGTAACCCCAGCCGTTGGTGATCGCCCGTGCATGCCAGGCCGGCTCACCACCGAAGCCACCACGCCTTGCAGCCGGCGGCGTGTTGGTGCCCGGCGCATTGGTGCCCAAACGGCGCAGGGCCGCTACGGTATTGCTGCCAGGCCGCCCGGCGCCAAAACTGAAACCGAACTCGATCATGATCGGCACCGGCTCCTTCGCCTCGGACGGAACTGTGAAGCTCGCCTGAATGTTCACAGTGATGTTGGTATCAAGCCGGTTGTCAACGTGGCCAACCAATGTCCTGGTCACGGTGGCAACGCCGCCATTCGTTCCATGGGTCGTGGCAGTCACTTCCCAGGTCACTCCCGGTACATTCGACGGGATCCGCCCGTAAACTTCACGTTCAAAGTCCTCTTCGATTTCAGCCCGGCGGGCCGGCCATTGCTCCGGCCGGCTGATTTTTGTGCCGTCTTTCATCCGCATCACGTCCGGCAGGCTGTTCGTGTAGGGGTTGGCGATGGCTTCGTCGAACGTGGTTTGATTGTTCGGATCCGCACCCGGCCGTAATTTCTTTATACCCAGCTGGTCCATCATGTCCTGATGATCGTCGAACGTTGCAGCGGCGGATTGGGACAGGCTCGATGACGGCGTCAGGATCAGCATCAACCCGCCACAAATCCAAGCCGCCATCTTGCGGGTCAACACTGTGTTAGAACGACAAACTGGGGTAATCATATTTGGCCTTTCTATTGGGTGACTCATTCAGATCAATCGCCTAAAGCATCGCTTCGCAGTCCGCTGGTGTGTGCTGCGGATGATTGACGGTTTTGCAGACAACGTAAATGGATATTGCATGGCTCGATCAAGGTCCAAGTTGAAGGCTATAAAACCGCGTGGCATCGCCGTGGTTGGTGTCGGTGAGCGTCACCGGCATCGCGACCGGGTTGGTGGTATACACCAGCTGCCAGGCCGTCAGGTTTGTCGAAGTGAATAGCGAGTAATCGGGACCGATCATCCCGGTGGCGGACAGGCTGACCTGGCTGCCGGACGCGACGGAATACAGTACCGGCTGGCTCACCGGGTTCACGGTGATGACAAAGTTATTCGTCACACTCAGGCTGGGGGTGCCGCTGTCGGCCACCATCACCTGGAACTGGTTCGTGCTGGCCGCCTGGCTGATAAGCGGACGCCAGCTCACGCGGGCGTTGGTCGGATTGAGGGTCGTGAGCGCGGCATTGGCCGGGCCGGTCAACAAGGTGAACGTCAGCGTTTGCGCCGGCAAATCCGGATCGCTGGCCATGTTGGTCACAGTCAATGTCACTCCGGGGTTGATGGTCTGGTCGGCTATAGGCGTAACTTTGGGCGGATTGTTGGCCTGCCCGGTGAATGTCACCACGCTCAGGCCGGGCAACGTGTAGGTGAACGCGGCATTGGTCACGGCCACCGGGGATTGAACGGCCAGCGACACGTCAGGCGAAGTCACCCACGGGGTGACCGATGCCACGGCGGGAAAATTTGCGAGGTTGAAGGCCGGTGTCAGGGGAATTCCCGTGGGGTTGATCGCAACGATCACAAAGCCGGTCGAGTTGGTGTTTCGATAAGCCGTGATGAGCACG
>DATHQS010000103.1:0-7479 GCA_035482455.1 Candidatus Acidiferrales bacterium
CGGGCACCTCGCCACCAACGCCCAGCTCGGCAAAAAATGGGAACCCACCCTGAAATACTTTTGGGAATTTCTCGGCGGCCAGGCCGGACTGTTGAACCCGGTCTTTTTCTGCGCCGCGCTATGGGCCGGATTTGCCTTTTGGAAACGTCGCGCGGAAAAGCCGCTCTGGCTGTTTCTCTTCTGCCTGAGCGCGCCGCTATTTTACGGCCACTGGTTATACTCGCTCCATTCCCGCGTGCAACCCAACTGGCCGGTCGCCGCGGTGCCGCCGATGTTCTGCCTCATGGCGCTCTACTGGCATGAACGGCCGCGCGCCGCGAAAAATCTGTTCATAGCCGGACTCATCGTCGGCATTCCCATGGTCGCCCTGCTGCACAGCACCAGCCTGACCAAACTGCTCGTGGCGCGCCTGCCCGGCGATGTTGATATCGCCCACCGGAGCTATGGCTGGCGCGAAACCGCACTGGCCGTCGAAAATGAACGCGAAAAGTTCGACACCAACAGCTTCATTATCGCTGACGGTTACCAGACCACCGGGCTGTACACCTTTTATTCGCCCGCTGCCCGCACGGCCATCAACACCCCCAATCCGCTCGTCTATGCCCCTGCCGAAGACAAGCCCAGCAACCAGTTCTTTTTCTGGGATCAATACAACTACCGCGAACACCGGCGCGGCGAAAATGCCATCTACGTCTCGCAGGTGGATTACTACAAGCTTGAACAAGGCTGGCTCGGGAAATGGTTGCACCACCAACCGCTCACCTATCGTGATATCCCGCCGCTTGACCCGCCGCCCGCGCAACTGGCCAATGAGTTTGAGACCGTCACTAACCTCGGGTTGCGTGAGATCCAGATCAGCGATGGCCGCGTCTTTCATCGCATCCAGGTCTTCGGCTGCTACAACCTGAAATAGCAAAGGCCCGCGTGATGGAAACCTTTCTGCCCGTCCGCGACTACGACCTCGCCGCCACACTCGAATCCGGCCAGGTGTTCCGGTGGCAACGCGAGGGTGACACGTGGACAGGTGTCCTTGACCGGCATTCGCTTCGCCTGACGCAAAAGGCCGATGGCATCCACGTTCAGGCTGCCGCCTCCGTGACTGACTGGCGTTTTCTCCATGAATTTCTCCAATCCGATATTGACCTCGGTGCCATCCTAAAAACTTTTCCCGACGACGGCCCCATGCGCGATGCTGTGGTCAGTTGCCCGGGATTACGCCTGCTCCGGCAGGACCCGTGGGAATGTCTCGCGTCCTTTATCTTGTCCTCAACCAAGCAGATTGTGCAGATCCGCCAGATTGTCGCCCTGCTTTGTGAAAGATATGGCGAACCGATAGCCGTTATGCAGACAACGCCGCGGGTAGGGCGCGTCGCTCCGCGCGCGCCGCTGCCTGCAAATAAACGCGATCTGGTTCACCACGACGGCGCGCACGGAGTGACGCGCCCTACCACGTCTTTCACTTTTCCCACTCCGCAACGTCTCGCCGCTGCTTCCGAAGCCGAACTTCGCGCCTGCAAGATGGGTTTCCGCGCCCCTGGACTGCTCGCCGCCGCCCGCGCGATCGCGGATGGCAAACTTAATCTGGAAAGCCTCCGCCAATTGAACTATTTCGAAGCCCGCACCGAACTCATGAAGCTGCGCGGCGTGGGCGGGAAGATCGCGGATTGCGTGCTGCTCTTCGCCTACGGCTTTGATTCCGCCTTTCCCGTGGATGTATGGATCGAACGCGCCTTGCAGGAACTTTATTTTCCGCGTCGCCGCGCCAGCGACAAGCGCCTCCGCAAGTTCGCCGCCACCCATTTCGGCCCGCATGCCGGTTACGCGCAGCAATATCTTTTCCACTACATGCGGACAAAGGTAAAATAATGCCTCACACAAAGGGAACTTTGGCAAAAAACCGTGCTGGACAGAACTTTCCGCACCGCTAGTGTGCTCCCGTTGCCACGATATAAAAAAGATGAAAATCAAATGGCTGGACCAACCGGAAGCACACGATTACCCGGCGGCGCTCTCCTATCTGTGCCTGCTCCACGATGAAAAAACCGCCGCCACGCTCGTCAACCGTTTGCGGCGGGCGCCCATGTCGCAGTTCAAGGCCAAGGATATTTTCCGGGCTTCCCGCCTGCCCTTGCTGGCGGTCGGCAATTCGCATGTGAAAAAGGACCGGGCGGAGATCAAGTCCGGCGACAAAATATCACCCCTGCTGCTGGTGCGCGATCCAGACAACGGCAAGATGGTCATCGCCGACGGCTACCACCGTCTTTGCGCCGTCTATTCGTTTGATGAGGATGCGCTGATTCCGTGCAAGATTGTTTGATACCAACCATCTCAAAAACCAACTCGTCCCATGACAAAATCGCCCACCAAGATGGCAGTTCACATTGCAAGTCCGCCAGACAGGGAGAAGCTTGTTGCCATGATTTCCCATGGTTCTGAGCAATGGGCGGAACTAAATCAAGAGACAAACAATTTGATTTTGGAACTTTATCCACGACCGGACGGCAAGCCGTGGGCGTTTTCATTTGATGAAGCAATGACAGCGTTGCACCACGCAAAGAGGAGACTTATCGGGGACAATGATATTCAGAAATAGGGACTCCTAGCATCACCGGTTGCCAGAGCCTGCCGTTGATGGAGCCTCACAATTGCAGAATCTCAAGCCGGCATTTTTTCCGCGACTTCGCTGCGGTGTCTGCGCATCCTGCCTGTAACGTCGAATGACCATTGAAACCATCCTAACGCCAGCGGAATTGCCCACATTAGCCGGGCGTGATCTGCGTGCCACCGCCTGCGTGGTGTTCGACATCCTCCGCGCGACCAGCACCTTCGTCACCGCGCTACACAATGGCGCGCAGAAAATAATCCCCGTCAGCGAAATCCCCGAGGCCGTCGCCTTGCGCCAAAAGCGACCCGAAGTCCTGCTAGCCGGAGAGCGCGACGGCATCCGCATCCGCGCCGCGCAGACGGGCGGCGTGGATTTTGATTTCGGCAATTCCCCGCGCGAGTTCACGCCGGACAAGGTGCGCGGCCAGACGATTGTCAGCACCACGACCAACGGCACCCGCGCCTTGCGCGCCTGCCTGGGCGCCAAATGCGTGCTGGCCGCGTCGTTCCTGAACCTCACGGCGACGGCCAAGTTCCTGCATGAGGGGAAATTCAAGGAAGTATTGCTGGTCTGCGCGGGCACGGGCGAAAGCGCCGCCACGGAAGACATCCTCGCCGCCGGCGCCATCACGGAATTGCTTTCCGCTTACGCAAGCACGCGTCCCGACACCACCAACAACACATTTGCCGCCAAAACCGCTTTTTTCATAGAAAGAGAACGCCTGCCGGACGCGCTGCGCAGTTCACAAAACGGGCGGCGCCTGTCCGCCAATCCCGACCTATGTGATGACGTGGCTTTTTGCGCGCAGCGGGATATTTTCAACCTCGTCGCCATGATGGGTGCCGATGGGGCCATCCGGCGGGCATGATCCCGCCAAACAAAAAAGCCGTCCCGGGATGGGACGGCCTCATGAATTTCCGCCGGTTACTTCTTCTTGGCGGCCTTCTTGACCTTGATCGCGGCTTTTTTGCGCTTGAGGTAGGCTTTGCGGCGTTTCTTGTGTTCGGATTTATTGTGTTGTTGTCCCATAAGTCTCTTTACATTATTTGCTGGTTACGATTTCGTGTGTGAACTATGAATTTTTACGTGCGCCGATTCAATCTTTATTTGTTGCTTGCGCTGGTCGCGTTGCCGGCCGGCGGCTGTGCGTGGACCAAAAAGAAGATCGAAACGGTCGGCGCCATCCGCATTCACGTCGAAGCCCCGGTGCCGGTGGCGGGCAGGACCGAAACCATCCGGGTGCTGCGCTCGCAACCCGTCGATGTCCTGATTGATGAAGATCCGACGGTCACGGAACGGAACATCATCGCGGCAACGCTGCTGGAGACCCCCGGCGGATTTGCCGTCCGCGTAAAATTTGATGAAACCGGCTCCTGGATGATCGAGCAGACCTCGGCGGGCAACCCGGGCAAACACCTGGCCATCTTCGCCCAATGGGGCGAAACCATTTCCGAAGGCCGCTGGATCGCCGCCCCGATCATCACCCACCGGATCGCGGATGGCGTGATCACCTTCACCCCGGACGCCACGCGTGAAGAGGCGGCGAAACTGGTGGAGGGCCTGAACCATACCGCCAAATTGCTCAACTCCAAAGCGGACCAATGATGTTGCACAACCTCTGCCGTCCATTGTTGGTGGCGATGCTGTTTTCCGGTGCCAGCCTTTTGGCGCAATCGCCTTTCCAGTTCCCCACAGCGAACCACGCGCTTTACCAGCCGGGCGAGGAATTGAAGTTCTTTGCGCCGACCGCGCCGGACAAGCCGTGGACCAGCGGCAGCTTTGGCTGTGTGCGCAACAACGAAACGCGCATGCACGAGGGACTGGACATCAAGCACCTCCAGACCGACCGCCACGGTGAACCGACCGATCCCGTGCTAGCCACCGCCGATGGCACCGTGGCCTACTTCAGCACCAAGGCCGGGTTGTCCAATTACGGCAAATACATCGTCATCAAGCACATCGTCGAGGGGCTGGAGATCTATTCGTTGTACGCCCATTTGAGCGCGGTGGACCCCGGCTTGAAGCTGGGCGGCGTGGTCAAGGCCGGCGAAGTCATCGGTACCATGGGCCGCACCTCCACCGCCGAGGTCATCGCCAAGGACCGCGCCCATGTCCATTTTGAGTTGAACATCTTTGTGAACGACAACTTCGCCACCTGGTTCAAGAAAACTTCACCCACCGAGCGCAACGACCACGGCATCTGGAACGGCCAGAACCTGCTCGGCCTGGATCCGCGCGAGGTGCTGATCGCGGAACACAACCCGGTGAAAAAATTCAGCATGTTGGAATTCGTGCGCGGCCAGACCGAGCTTTGCCGCGTGCTGGTGCGGGTCAAAGATTTTCCCTACCTGAAACATTACCCGCAGCTCATCCTGAAAAACCCGGTGGCGGACAAGGAAGGCATCGCCGGCTACGAGATCGCGCTGAACTACAACGGCGTACCGTTCGCGCTCCTGCCGCGCGCGGCGTCCGAGATCAAGGGCGCGCCGAAGTTCCAACTGCTCTCCGTGAACGCCCCCGTGGAACAGGCGAACCCCTGCCGCAAGCTGGTCGCGCAGCATGGCAGCCGCTGGCAGCTGACCGACAAGGGCCAACAGCTATTGGAAATGTTGACGTATTGACACAAAAATCAGGTTGCGATTACGGCGGACGGGCCTACTGTTATTCCATTCGGCATGTATCGTAGCCCGACAGTCCCGCGGGTGCGACGGAACAGGCTCCGCGCTTTTACATTGATTGAATTGCTGGTGGTCATCGCCATTATCGCGATCCTGGCGGCCATGTTGCTGCCCGCCTTGAGCAAGGCCAAGGACCGGGCCTACACCCTCTCCTGCCTGAACAATCTCAAGCAGTTGGAGCTTTGCTGCCATCTTTACGCCACGGATTATAACGACTACTGGCCGCCCAACCAGGTCGGCGGGTTCGTAGCCGCACCCAGTTCCACCAACGGATTAAGTTCCGTCGCCAATGCCCAATCTTGGTGCCCGGGCATCGCCCCGCAAGATCCCAGCACCACAAATACCGTGGAACTTGGCAACATCTATCCCTATAACCATTCCCCAGGAATCTACCGCTGCCCGGCAGATCATTCCACGGTGGACGGTTACCCAGACCAGCTGCGGACGCGCAGCTTCTGCATGGACATCAGCCTGAATTGCGCTGACGCCAACACCACCTACCATAAATACACTGAAATCATCCAGCCACCGCCCAGCAACCTGTTCGTGCTCATCGACACCCAGGAGGATGACATCTGGGACGGCACCTTCGGCATTTTCTCCCGCGACAGCTATTGGGCCGACTACTGGCTGGACCTGGCAGCCGACCGGCACAGCCAGGGCGCGAACCTGTCGTTCGCAGACGGGCATGTTGAACACTGGAAATGGAAAGCCCCGAAAATCTTTGAAGGTGTTTGGTGGCCCGCGTCGTCACAGGCCGATCTCGATGACCTGCACCGGCTGGAAGATTGCGTCAAGACCGGTGTGCAGTGACGTCCGCACCCCCGCCCCGTGAAGCGAGATTCCGGTTGCGCTTGCGGCGGTTCGGCCTACTGTTATCCCGTTCAGCATGCGCGTTTACCCAACAGTCCGGCCGGTACGGAGGATGGCGTTCCGCGCTTTCACGCTGATTGAATTGTTGGTGGTCATCGCCATCATCGCGATTCTGGCGGCAATGTTGTTGCCCGCCTTGAGCCGGGCCAAGGAGCGGGCGTACTCCATCTCCTGCCTGAGCAACCTCCGGCAACTCCAGCTCTGTTTCCACCTGTATGCCGGGGACAACACCGATTTCATGCCCCCGAATAATTTTGTCTATGACATCACCTCGCTGCAGGCGTTTCCCGGCAACGAAGGGCCGTCGTGGTGCACCAACGTGGCACCTTACGAAGCCGACCCGGCGGGCATAACGTCCGGCCTGCTGTATCAGTATAACACCTCAACCGGCATCTACCATTGCCCCGGCGACCAGTCCACGATTGAAATCCCGGGCGGCCAGAAGCTCTCCACGCCGCGTCTGCGCAGTTACAACCTGAGCCAGTCGGTGAACGGCTTGAGTTACGCCGGCCAGATCGCGGATTCGATCCCGCACTACGCAAAAACAACAGAGATCAGAAACCCGACGCCGGTCGGGTTGCTGGTTTTTTTGGAGGTCCATCAGGACGAGATTCTGGACACAGAATTTGGCATTCCGGTTGAGCCGGACTGGTGGAGCGTGGGTTACTGGTGGGACATCCCGGCCAACCGCCATAATCAGGGCGCGAATTTTTCCTTCGCCGACGGCCATGTCGAACATTGGCATTGGAAAGCACCAAAGCTCATGACCATTCCCCGCGGCGGGCAACAGGCCGTTCGCGCTGACGAATGGGAGGACTACAACCGGGTCGAGGCCGGTTTCCGCCAGAACTTCACGGATAATTGACCCGAAATTCCGGTTGCTATCACCAATGTTACCAACGCATCCAAAACGGGATAAAACAGGTCACAGACAAATAGCCATATTCTTATTTTGTTATTTTTGCCCTGTTTGCCTTGGAAAACAATGACGGCGATGACAAAGGTGTAGGCGGCAAAAGCATGGCTTCAGGGTCGCCTTTTTCCTGCAATTCCAACCGTTCAGCCTCAATTAAAATAAACTGTTCGTCCGGGGTCATTTGCACCTCTTCGCCGGCAGTTGCCGCACTCGCTTTTGCCCCGCTGGATAGAACGGTATTTTGGGATTGACGAGCCTCGCTTGCCAACAAGTTTGGCGAGGCCTCTTGGAAAGCAAATTCCCCGCCGCCGCCCCCGGCTCCGCCGCCAATCATAACCCGATAAAATCGCCGTGCAAAATTGGCGGCCAACAAGTCTGAAGCTTGCATAGTGCAGGATGTCATCGTG